>JBOHQB010000331.1:0-7745 GCA_050731995.1 Candidatus Rokuibacteriota bacterium | reverse complement strand
GGTCGCCCCGCTCATGCTGACGGGGGTCGTGAAGCTGGCGCCGGCCTTGCCGGTGGACGGCTACTGGCCGTTCCTCCACCTGGACCGCAAGTTCATGCACCTCGGCTTCCACATCTACGACGTCGGCTTCCAGTCGCCGAACGTGGACGCGGCGCGGCCGATGGTGTTCGTGACGACGCTGCTCCTGCTCGGAATCGTCGTGCTGCTCAACCTGTTCGCCATCGCGACGCGCAATCGGCTGCGGCGGAAGTACGCGACCTCGGCGGTGTAGGAGGGATCCATGGCCGGCAACATCTCCGTGACCACGAGCCTCAACCCGAACGCCGGCGCTCCGTCTATCATGGAGACGCCCATGGTGGAGATCGACCACCTGTCGCTGTGGTACGGGGACAAGCTCGCCCTCAAGGACATCTCCATGTCCGTCCCCAAGCACCGCGTGACCGCCTACATCGGGCCGTCGGGGTGCGGCAAGTCTACGCTGCTCCGCTGCATCAACCGGATGAACGACCTCGTGGACGGTGTGCGGACCGCCGGCGTCGTCCGCATCGGCGGCGCCGATATCCACGACCCGTCGCTCGACGTGGTCGAGCTGCGCAAGCGGGTGGGAATGGTCTTCCAGAAGTCCAATCCGTTCCCCAAGACGATCTTCGAGAATGTCGCGTACGGGCCCCGCATCCTCGGCGTGCACAGCCGGGCGGACCTCGAGGGGATCGTCGAGCGCGGCCTCAAGGACGCGGCGCTCTGGGACGAGGTCCACGACCGGCTCCACGAGAGCGCGCTGGGGCTGTCGGGTGGCCAGCAGCAGCGCCTCTGCATCGCGCGCGCGATCGCGATCGAGCCGGACGTGCTGTTGATGGACGAGCCGTGCTCGGCGCTGGATCCGATCGCGACGGCGAAGATCGAGGAGCTGATGCTCGAGCTGAAGAACGCCTACACGATCGTCATCGTGACCCACAACATGCAACAGGCCGCACGCGTGTCGGACTACACTGGGTTTATGCTCCTCGGTGAGCTGGTCGAGTTCGGCGTGACGCGTGAGCTGTTCACGAATCCTCGTGACAAGCGCACCGAGGACTACATCACCGGCCGGTTCGGGTAGGAGGAGTCGGTCATGCCACGGCATTTCCACGAAGAGCTCGAGGCGCTCAAGCAGACGCTGCTCGCCATGGGCGGGCTGGTCGAGGACCAGATCCGCCGCGTGATGACGGCGCTGCTGGAGCGTGACAGCGCGCTCGCGCAGGAGGTCATCGACCGCGACGCGCAGGTGAACGCGTACGACGTCGAGGTGGACGAGAAGTGCGTGGAGCTGCTGGCGCTTCACCAGCCCACGGCCAAGGACCTGCGCTTCATCACGACGGCCATGAAGATCGTGACCGACCTCGAGCGCATCGGCGATCAGGCCGTCAACATCGCCCAGCGCGCGCTCGAGCTTGGACGCGAGCCCCAGCTCAAGCCCTACGTCGACCTGCCGCGGATGGCCGAGCGCGCGCAGCGTATGGTCAAGGAGAGCCTGGACGCGTTCGTGGCGGGCGACGCGGTGCTGGCGCGGAGAGTCTGCGCCGAGGACGCGGAAGTGGACGCGCTGAAGGAGCAGCTCTTCCGTGAGCTGCTGACGTTCATGATGGAGGACCCAAAGACCATCTCGCGCGCGATCCGGCTCATCCTCGTCTCGCGCTTCCTCGAGCGTGTCGCGGATCACGCGACGAACATCGCGGAGATGGTAATCTATCTCGTCGAGAGCAAGATGGTGAGGCACACGCTGGCCTGAACGCGCGCGTCTTCGAGGTCCTCGCCGCCTCCCTCCGCCTGGGGCTGACCTCCTTCGGCGGCCCCGTCGCCCACCTGGGCTACTACCGCCACGAGTACGTCGTGCGCCGGCGCTGGCTCGACGAGGCGCGCTATGCCGACCTCGTCGCGCTCTGCCAGTTTCTGCCGGGGCCGGCGTCGAGCCAGGTCGGGATCGCGGTCGGCGTCTATCGCGCGGGGGTCCTCGGCGGCCTCGCGTCATGGATCGGCTTCACGCTGCCGTCGGCCGCCGCCATGACCGCCTTCGCGTACGGCGTCGCGTGGACGGACGCCACGGGAGGCTGGCTCCACGGCCTCAAGATCGCCGCCGTCGCCGTCGTGGCCTGGGCGGTGTGGGGCATGGCCCGCGTCCTCACGCCCGACCGGCCGCGCGCGACGCTCGCCCTCACCGCGGCGGCGCTCGCGCTCGTCTGGCACGGCGCCCTCGCGCAGGTGGTCATCATCGCCGCGGCGGCGGCCGTCGGATGGCGCTGGCTGGGCGCCGAGGCCGCACCGGTGTCGCGCGGCGGACGCCCGCCCGTGGGGCGTAGGCTCGGCGTCGCGATGCTCGTGGCGTTCTTCGCGCTCCTCGCCGGGCTGCCGCTCTCCCGGCAGGCGGTGCCCAGTCAGGCGCTGGCCGTCTTCGACTCCTTCTATCGGGCGGGCGCCCTCGTCTTCGGGGGCGGCCACGTCGTCCTGCCGTTGCTCCAGGCCGAGGTCGTGCGTCCGGGCTGGGTGACCGCGGAACAGTTCGTCGCCGGTTACGGTGCCGCCCAGGCGGTCCCGGGGCCGCTGTTCACCTTTGCCGCCTACCTGGGCGCGGCGATGGCGACGCCGCCGAACGGGATCGCCGGCGCCGCGTGGGCGCTGGTCGCGCTCTTTCTTCCCGGCTTTCTGCTCGTCGTCGGCGCGTTGCCGTTCTGGGACGCGCTCCGCTCGCGCGTCGGCGCCCAGGCGGCGCTCCGCGGCGTGAACGCGGGGGTGGTCGGGCTGCTGCTGGCGGCGCTCTATCACCCGGTGTGGACGAGCGCGATCGCCGGCGTCGCCGACGTCGCGCTGGCGCTCGTCGCCTTCGCGCTCCTCGCGTTCTGGCGCGCGCCGGCGTGGCTCGTCGTGGTGTTCGCCGCGGCCGGTGGCGCCCTGCTCGCCGCGCTCTGAGCGTCGTGGCCGCCGCCGACGTCGTCCTGCTCGTCGCCAACGTCGTCTACGCGACGTCCTACGTCGCCACGCGTGTCACGCTCGACGCGGTGCCCCCGGCGATGCTGGCGCTCCTGCGTCTCGTCATCGGCGCGCTGATCCTCGTCCCGCTCGCGCGGCGGCTCCCGCCGGGCCCCGGCTCCCGGCGCGGCGACGGCGCCCGGGTGTTTTGGATGGGCGCGCTCGGCTTCGGGGCGGCCCTGGCCTTCGCCCACTGGGGCATCACGTACTCGACGGCGACGAACGCGGCGCTCCTGATCGTCGTCGAACCCCTCGCGATCATGCTCCTCGGCCCGCCGCTCCTGGGCGAGCGCCTCACGCGGCGCGAGGCCCTCGGCGCGGCGCTGGCGGTGACCGGCGCGGTACTCGTCGTTGCCGACGGGGTGCCGGGGCTGACGGCCACGCTCGCCCCGCACTGGCGCGGCGATCTGCTGCTCGTGCTCGCGGGCCTCGCGTACGCGTCCTACTCGCTGCTGGGCCGGGGCGTGCTCGCGCGCCGGCACGCGCTCGCGGTGACGGCGGACTCGATCGTGTGGGGTGCCTGCGTGATGGCGCCGCTGGCGGCCGCGGAGTGGCTCGCCGGCGCGCGGCCGGTCGTGGGCACGGCAGCGGCGGCGGGCACGCTCTACCTCGCCGTGGTCATCACGGCGGGGGGCTACCTCGCCTGGAACTGGGCGCTGGCGCGGGTGCCCGCGCCGCGGGCCGCCGTCTTCCTGAACGTCCAGCCGATCGTCGGCGCGCTGCTCGGGGTCGCCCTCCTCGGCGACCGGCTGACCGTCTTCATCGCGGTGGGAGGCGTGGTGATCGTCACCGGCTTGTTCCTGACGGTGCGCAACGCGCGATGACCGGATCGCCGACCCGCGACGGTATACTCGATCCGTGACCGAAAACCGCCGTTACCAGCCGAGGAACGACGCCGCGAACCGGCTGATCGCCGAGCTCCTCGAGGCCGAAGGTGTCCCGCCGGCGCGCCGCGGATACTTCCAGCAGCTCCTGACGACCGTCCTCAAGCTCCACGAGGACGGCGCCGACACCGGCAACGTCAAGATCACGAACGCCGCGCTCAAGGAGCTGCGCTACGCGTTCAAGGTCTTCGCGTCGTACCGCGACGTGCGGAAGGTGACGGTCTTCGGCTCGGCGCGCACGGCGCCGGTCGACGACGCGGCCGTCGTCGCGCGTGACTTCGGGCGCCGCATGATCGACGCGGGGTGGATGGTGGTGACGGGCGCCGGCGACGGCATCATGGGCGCGGCGCAGGAGGGCGCGGGCGGCGAGCGGTCGTTCGGGCTCAACATCCGCCTGCCGTTCGAGCAGGAGGCGAACCCCTGGATCGCGGCCGACCCGAAGCTCATCACCTTCAAGTACTTCTTCACGCGGAAGCTCTTCCTCGTGAAGGAGGCGAGCGGCTTCGCGCTGTTTCCCGGCGGCTTCGGCACGATGGACGAGACGTTCGAGCTCCTCACGCTCATGCAGACCGGCAAGTCCCACATGGCGCCCATCGTCCTCGTCGAGGCGGGGGCGAAGCCCTACTGGCGGATCTGGGATCGCTTCGTGCGGGGCACCCTCGTCGACCGGCAGCTGATCCGCCCGGAGGACACGGCCTTCTATCGCGTCGTGGACAGCGTGGACGATGCGATGCGCGAGCTGACCGGCTTCTACCGTGTCTATCACTCCGCACGGATCGTCGGCGAGGTCCTGGCGCTCCGCCTGACGCGTCCGCTCGCCGACAGCGCGGTGGCGGCGATCCAACGGGCGTTCCAGGATATCTTGAAAGCGCCGATCACGCAGACGCCCGGGCCTGCGGAGCGTGAGCTCGACGAGTACCCGACGCTGCCGCGGCTGCTGCTGCCCTTCGACCGAACCTCGTACGGCCGGCTGCGCCAGCTGCTCGACTTCCTGAACACCCTCTAGCGGCTCACTCCGGCTCGGGACGCTCCTCGGTCAGCTGACACTCCGCGCACACCCACGTCCGGAACACCGCCTTCGTCCGGTCGTCGCGACGGAGCGTCCACGGCACGAAGGCGAGGCGCGCGCAGCGCGGGCAGCGCTCGGGGCGCGCGCCGGGCTGGAGCTTGTCGGGGAGCCACGGCACCTTGGCGGGCACGCGTCGATGATAGCAGCTCAGCCCACGCGCGGGTCGAGGGCGTCGCGGAGCCGGTCGCCGACGAGGTTGATCGCGAGCACGGTGAGGAGGATCGCCAGGCCCGGGAACGTCGGCAGCCACCACGCCACGGTGACGAAATCGCGGCCAAGCGCGATCATCTGCCCCCACGTCGGGTACGCGCGCCCGCTGCCGACGCCGAGGAACGAGAGCGCGGCCTCCTGGAGAATGGCCTGCGCGATTTGGAGGGTGGACAGGACGATGATCGACGAGAAGGTATTCGGCAGCACGTGGCGGAGCATGATCCCCGCGGTCGTGACGCCGAGCGCGCGCGCCGCCTCGATGAACTCCTTCTCGCGGAGCGCCAGCACCTCGGCGCGCACGACGCGCGTGTAGCGCTCCCAGCCCGTGAGCCCGAGCACGACGATGATCGTCGTCACGCTGGGCCCGATCGCCGCGACGAAGGCGAGCGCCAGGAGAATCTGCGGGAACGAGAGCGTGACGTCCACGACGGTCATCGTCGCCGTGTCGACGCGCCCGCCGAGATAGCCGCTGAGCAGTCCGAGCGTGACCCCGACGAGGAGGCTCACGACCACCGCCGCGACGCCGACGAGCAGCGAGATGCGCGCGCCGTGGATCATGCGGCTCAGGATGTCGCGTCCGACCTGGTCGGTGCCGAGCAGGTAGGTGCTGTTGCCGCCCGGCGCCCACACGGGCGGCGTGAAGCGGCGGACGAGGCTCTGGCGGGCGGCGTCGTGCGGCGCGACCCAGGGCGCCGCGACCGCCGCGCCGATGACGACGAGCAGGATCAGCCCGCCCAGGAGGGCAAGGGGACTGCGCGCGAGCCGCCGCCAGGCCCGTGCGCGCTCGGCACGGCGCGCGGGCTCGACGTAGGCCGCGTCGCGCGGCGCGACGGCGCCGACCGCCATCGTCAGCCCACCCTCACCTGGGGATTGAGCCAGACGTAGAGCATGTCCACGGCGAAGTTCACCATCACGATGAGCGTGGCGAAGACGAAGACCGCAGCCTGGACCACGGGGAAGTCGAGCTGGCGGATCGCGCCCACCACGAGCCGGCCCACGCCGGGCACCGCGAAGACCGTCTCGGTGATGACGGCGCCGCCCAGCAAGAGGCCGAACTGCAGCCCCGTGACCGTGACGAGCGGCAGCGCCGCGTTCACGAGCGCGTGGCGGCAGATCACGAACCACTCCGACACGCCCTTGGCACGCGCGGTGCGCACGTAGTCGAGGCCGATGACCTCGAGCATGCTCGAGCGGACGATCCGTAGCAGGAGCGGCGCCTGGAAGCTGCCGAGCGTCACGGCGGGCAGCACGAGCGACGCCCACGAGTCCCAGCCGGAGACCGGCAGCACCCGCCACTGCACGGCGAAGAGGAGCATCAGCATGATGCCCGTCCAGAAGACGGGCATCGACTGGCCGACGAACACAACGACCGTCACGGCGTGGTCGAGGAGCGAGTCGCGCCGCACCGCGGAGAGGATGCCGGCGGGCACGGCCACGAGGAGGGACGCCCCGAGCGCCAGCACGGTGAGCATGAGGGTCGTCGGCATGCGCTCGAGCACGAGGCCCATTGCGTCCACCCGGTGGAAGAAGGAGTTGCCGAAGTCGCCACGGGCGGTGTTGCGGAGGAAGCGGGCGAGCTGCAGGGCGATCGGATCGTTGAAGCCGAACGTCTCACGCAGCGCCGAACGGTCCGCTTCGGGCGCCTCGGGCATCATGAGCGCCACCGGGTCGCCGCTCACGTGGAGGATCGTGAACGTGACGAGCGACACGCCGCCCAGCACGACCAGCAGGCGGGCAACCCGGCGGACGACAACCGTCGTCAAGGGCTAGCGCTTCGGCTTCGCGTCGTACAGCCAGAGCCACTCGTCACCGCGCGCCGCATACTCGACCTTCCGCGAGACGGCGAGCGTGTCGAACTGGTGGAAGAGGTAGATGGACGGCGCTTCCTCCTTGAGGAGCTTCAGGATCTGCGTGTAGCTTTGGCGCCGCCGCGCCTGATCCACCGTGGAGCGCGCCTGATCGATCAGGGGGTCGAGTCCCTCGACGCGGATGTACCACTTGCCGACCCAGCCACCGGGCTCGGTGTGGTAGAGCGGGTGCAGGATCGCGTCGGCGTCGAAGACCGAGTAGTACCCCCACGAGCCGTAGTAGCCGTGGGTCGCCTTGCCCTCGCCCTGGAAAAACTTGTTCCACGCCGGTCCCGGGTCCCACATCTTGGGGTTCGCCCGGATCCCGACCTCGGTCAGCATCTGACAGAGCGCCTCGAAGACCGGCCGGAACTCGACGAACGCGCTGTGGATCGTGACGTCCACGCCGTTCGGATAGCCCGCCTGCGCGAGCAGCTCCTTGGCCTTCTTCGGGTCGTACGTGTACGGAGTGACCGAGGCGTCGTAGCCAAAGGCCGCGGGATGCACGACCGTGGGCACGACGCGTCCGAGCCCGGCCATCATCTTCTGCACGATCGCGTCGCGGTCGATCGCGTAGTTCGCCGCCTGGCGGACGAGCTTCTTGTTGAAGGGCTCCGAGCGCATATCCATGTGGACGTAGTGGGTCCGGAGAATCGGCGCCGACGTGACGTAGGTCTGCGGATTCGCCTTGAGCTCAGGGACGATGTCGGCCGAGACGTTGCGGATGAGGTC
>JBOHQB010000330.1:0-12624 GCA_050731995.1 Candidatus Rokuibacteriota bacterium | reverse complement strand
GGCGGCATCCTCGACGGCGCGCTCGGCGTGCTCGCCGGACTCGAGGCGATCCAGGCCATCCGGGAAGGCGGCGGCACGTGCCGCCGTCCCCTCGCAGTCGCCGCGTGGAGCGACGAGGAGGGACGGTACGGGAGCCTCTTCGGCTCGCGCGCCTTCACGGGGCGCCTCGATGTCGCGCGGATCCCCGGGATGGCCGCGGTGGACGGCGAGCGGCTCGCCGACGCGATGGCCCGCGCGGGCTTCGACGCCGCGCGCGCCCCCGAGGCGCGGGCGCCGCGCGGCGCTGTGGCCGCCTACGTCGAGCTCCACATCGAGCAGGGGCCGCGGCTCGAGGAAGCCGGGATTCCGATCGGGGTCGTGGACTCGATCGTCGGCATCCGCCGCACGCGCGTCACGTTCATCGGCCAGGCCGACCACGCGGGTACGACGCCCATGCCGCGGCGCCGCGACGCGTTCCTCGCCGCCGCCGATTACGCGCTTCGCGCTCGAGCGCGCGTCGTGGCCGCGCACCGCGCACGCGCGGTGACCAACGTCGGCGTCGTGCGCGTTCACCCGGGGGTCAGCAACATCGTCCCGGGACGCGCCGAGCTGGTCCACGAGATCCGTTGCCCGGACGCCCGCGTGCTCGAGCGGCTCGTCCGCGGATGCGCCGCGCTCGCCCGGAGCGTGGCGCGCGCGCGCCGGCTCGACGTCGAGGTCGTCACGATGTCGGCCACCCCGCCCGCGCCCTGCGCTGAGCGCGTGCAGCGCGCCATCGAGCGCGCCGCCAAGGCGCTCCGGCTCCGCTCGCGCCGGCTGTACTCCGCCGCCGGCCACGATGCCCAGAACCTCGCCGCGGTCACCGACGCGGGCATGATCTTCGTTCCGTCGCGCGGGGGCCGGAGCCATCGCGTGGACGAGATGAGCGACCCGGCCGCGATCGAGCGCGGCGCGAACGTATTGCTCCACACGCTCCTGGCGCTGGCGTCCTGAGCCCGGCAACCCTTGCGGACCGCCCGCGGCAAGGGTAGGTTCACCGGGTGAGCCTCCGGGGCGTCGTCGCACGGACACCGCTCCTCCTCGTCCTCGGGGGCTGCGCGTGGGACGGGCCGATGTCCACGCTCGCGGGCAAATCCGACGTCGCGCGGGCCCAGCTGTCCGTGTACGCGATCATCACGTGGGCGGTCGTCGTCATCGGCGTCATCGTCTTCGCCGCGCTCGCGTGGGTCCTCCTGCGCTACCGCGATCGAGGGGCCCCGGGGCTCCCGCCGCAGACACGCGGCCACACGCTGCTCGAGATCTCGTGGACCGTCGCGCCCGCGATCGTGCTGCTGGTCATCGCGATCCCAACGATCCAGGTGATCTTCCGCACCGCCGGCGCGGCGACGCCGAAGGAGGCGCTCGAGGTCACCGTGCGCGGCTGGCAGTGGTGGTGGGAGTTCCGGTACCCGACGCTCGACGTCGTCACCGCCAACGAGCTGCACGTCCCGTCCGGGCGCACGGTCGTCCTGCGGCTCGAAGGGCCGGACGTGCTCCACAGCTTCTGGGTGCCGCAGCTCGGCGGCAAGCGCGACGTCGTGCCCGGGCGCACCAACGTGATGGTGCTGACGCCGAACGTGCCCGGTGAATACTGGGGCCAGTGCGCCGAGTTCTGCGGCACGTCGCACGCCAACATGCGCTTCCGCGTCGTCGTGGACACGCCCGAAGACTTCGAGCGCTGGACGGCCGCGCAGAAGGCGCCGCCGGCCGAGCCCGACGGCGTCGCCGCGGAGGGCAAGGCCGTCTTCGCTGCCAGCGCCTGCGTCGCCTGTCACACGATCCGCGGCGTCTCCGCGGGCGTCATCGGCCCCGACCTCACCCACTTCGGCGGCCGCAAGATGATGATGGCGGGGCTGCGCCCCAACACGCCCGAGAACCTCGTCGCGTGGATCCGGAACCCGACGGCGCTGAAGCCCGGCGCGAAGATGCCGGCGGTGCGCCTCACCGACGCGCAGGCCCACGCCGTGGCCGCCTACCTCGCCGGGCTGAAGTGATGGCGACCCGCGAAGCCGCCCTCCACCACCACGCCCACGCGCACGAGGGGACCGGCGTCCGCGCCTGGCTCACCACCGTCGACCACAAGCGCATCGGGATCCTCTACGGCGTCTCGGCCTTCGTCTTCTTCCTGATCGGGGGGCTCGAGGCGCTCGTGATCCGCCTCCAGCTCGCGCGCCCGGACAGCACGCTCGTCTCCGCCGACGCGTTCAACGCGCTCTTCACGATGCACGGCACGACGATGGTCTTCCTCGCGGTGATGCCCTTCAACGCGGCGCTCTTCAACTACATGATCCCGCTCATGATCGGCGCCCGCGACGTGGCGTTTCCGCGCCTGAACGCGCTGTCGTTCTGGATCTTCCTGGCCGGCGGCCTCTTCCTGAACGCGGCGTGGCTCGTCGGCGCGCCGCCGGACGCCGGCTGGTTCGGCTACGCCAACCTCACCTCCCGGCAGTACTCGCCCGGCCTCAACACCGACTTCTGGCTGCTGAGCCTCCAGATCCTCGGCGTGTCGTCGATGATCGCGGCGGTCAATTTCATCGTGACGATCCTCAACATGCGCGCGCCCGGCATGACGCTCATGCGCATGCCTGTGTTCGTCTGGATGTCCCTCGTCGTGCAGTTCCTGATCGTGCTGGCGTTCCCGCCGATCACGGTCGGGCTGATCTTCCTCATGTTCGACCGGTTCTTCGGCACGCACTTCTACGACGTGACCGCCGGCGGCGACCTGCACCTCTGGCAGCACCTCTTCTGGATCTTCGGCCACCCGGAGGTCTACATCCTGATCCTGCCGGCCTTCGGGATCGTCTCCGAGGTGCTGCCGACCTTCGCGCGCAAGCCCCTCTTCGGCGCGCCGGTCGTCATCTACTCGGGCGTGCTGATCGGCTTCTTCGGCTTCGGCGTGTGGAGCCACCACATGTTCGCCGTGGGCATGGGACCCGTCGCCGACGCCGCGTTCTCGATCGCCACGATGCTGATCGCGATCCCAACCGGGATCAAGATCTTCAACTGGATCGCGACGCTCTGGGGTGGCGCGATCCGGCCGACCGCCGCCTTCCATTTCGCGGTCGGTCTCGTCGGCCTCTTCACCGTCGGCGGGCTCAGCGGCGTCATGCACGCCTCGCCGCCGGTGGATCTCCAGCAGACGGACACCTACTTCGTCGTCGCGCACTTCCACTACGTGCTGATCGGCGGCAGCCTGTTCGGTCTCTTCGCCGGCGCGTTCTACTGGTGGCCCAAGATCACGGGGCGGATGCTCGACGAGAGGCTCGGCAAGCTCGGCTTCTGGGTGCTGGTGGTCGGCTTCAACCTCACCTTCTTCCCGCAGCACTACCTCGGGGCCGTCGGGATGCCCCGCCGCATCTACACCTACGGCGCGGACACGGGCTGGAGCTTCTGGAATCTCGTGTCCACGCTCGGCGCGTTCGGGATCGCGCTCGGCGTGCTGATCTTCCTGATCAACGCGTGGCGCTCGCTCCGCGCGGGAACCCGCGCGCCCGCCGATCCGTGGGACGGCCGCACGCTCGAGTGGCGGACGGCGTCGCCGCCGCCCGTCCACGACTTCGACGACATCCCGCCCGTCTACGGGCGCGACACCTTCTGGCGCGAGAAGCACGGCCCGCGTCGCGACGCGCCGCTGCCGCCGCGCGCGCCGATCCACCTGCCCGCGCCGTCGTACTGGCCCATCGTCGTGGCCGTTGGCCTCGGCGCCGGCGCGACGGGCGCGCTGCTGCACGGGGCGATCGTGGGCGCGGGCGCGCTCGTGGCGGTCGTCGGTATCGTCGCCTTCGCGCTCGAGCACCACCAGACCGCGGCGCATGAGCACCAGACCGGCGTGCTCGGCGTGGACCACCGCAAGGTCGCGATGTGGACCTTCATCGGCTCCGAGTGCTTCTTCTTCGGTACGCTCATCGCGACGTACCTCGCGTACAAGGGCCGCTCCGTCGTCGGCCCCGAGCCGCACGAGATCCTGAACATCCCGCTGACGACCTTCAGCACCTTCGTGCTTCTCATGTCGAGCCTCCTGATGGTGCTGGCGCTCTCCGCCGTCCAGCGCGACGACCGGCGCCAGTCACGTCTGTGGCTCTTCGGGACGGCGCTCTTCGGCACGATCTTCCTGGGCTGTCAGGCGTGGGAGTTCGTCGAGTTCGTCCACGAGGGGCTCACACTCCAGCAGAACCTCTTCGGGTCGACCTTCTTCGTCCTGACGGGCTTCCACGGCGCCCACGTGACGGTCGGTGTGATCTGGCTCGTGACGCTCTGGGTCCTCGATCTCCGGGGCCGGCTCACGGCGCGCGACGCGACCAAGGTCGAGGTGCTGGGCCTCTACTGGCACTTCGTGGACGTCGTGTGGATCGCGATCTTCACCCTCATCTACCTGATCCCATGACGGAGCACGGCAAGTCCGAAAGCCACGCCTCGACCGCCACCTACCTCAAGGTCGCGGCGATCCTCTGCGTCGTGACGGCCCTCGAGTTCGCCGTCATCTACATCCGACAAATGGCGCCGATCCTCGTGCCGCTGCTGCTGGTCATGTCGGCGGCGAAGTTCGCCCTCGTCGCCCTCTTCTTCATGCACCTGCGCTACGACTCGCGGGTGCTGACGCTGCTCTTCGTCGCCCCGCTCGTGCTCGCGACGGGCCTCATCGTCGCGCTCATCACACTGCACGACGCGTTCCTCGTCTTCGGGCGCTGAGCCGATGGACGCGGCCCCCTTCGCCTGGACGTCCACGAGCATTCACGTCGAGGTGGTCGCGGGGGTCGCGCTGCTCGCGGGGCTCTACGCGGGCGCCTGGGTCGCCCACTCCGGCCGCGGGCGACTCCGGGACGGCGCGTGGTTCGGCGCGGGACTCGTCGCGCTCATCGCGGCCCTCAACGGCCCGCTCCACGACCTGAGCGATCGGTACCTCCTGAGCGCGCACATGGTCCAGCACCTCGTGCTCACGCTCGTCGTGCCGCCGTGCCTGCTCGCCGGGACGCCGCCCTGGATGCTCGACGCGCTGCTCCGCCCGCTGTGGAGACACCGGGCCGCGCGCGCGGTGGTGCGGACGCTGACGCGGCCGCTGCCGGCGTTCGTCGCCTGGTCCGTGGCGCTCGTCGTCTGGCACCTGCCCGCGCCGCACTCGTTGGCGCTGGAGGTCCACGCGTGGCACGTCGTCCAGCACCTCACGCTCCTAGCCGCGGCGACGCTCGGCTGGTGGCCGATCCTGTCCCGCTCGACGCGGGCGCCGGCGATCCCGTACGCGGCGCAGCTCCTCTACATCTTCGCCCTCGGCATGCCGATGACCGTGGTCGCCGCATTCATCACGGGCGCCGAGCGCGCCCTCTATCCCTTCTACGCGGCGGCGCCGCGCCTCTTCGGCCTCGGTGTGCTCGACGACCAGCGCCTGGGCGGCGTCATCATGTGGGTACCGGCGGGCATCATTCCCTTGCTCGCGTTCACCGTCGTCTACTTCCGCTGGGCCGCCGCCGAGGCCGAGGGACCCGCCGCGTAGTCCTGCTATGATGGTGCGTCCATGAATATCTGCGTCGTCGGCACGGGCTACGTGGGCCTCGTCACCGGGGCGGTCTTCGCCGACCTCGGCAACGACGTGGTCTGCGTCGACAACAAGACGGACAAGATCGACGCCCTGCGCGCCGGCCGCATGCCGATCGACGAGCCGGGCCTCGAGGAGATGGTCGCCCGGAACGTCGCCGATCGACGGCTGGCCTTCACGACGGATCTCGCGGCGGCGGTGAAGCGCTCGGTGATCGTCTTCCTCACCGTCGGCACGCCGCCGCGCGACGACGGGCACACCGACCTCTCGGCGGTCGAGGCGGTCGCGCGCGGCATCGCGCAGGCGATGGAGCGCCACACGGTCGTGGTCAACAAGTCCACCGTGCCGGTCGGCACCGGCGACTTCGTGCGCGACGTCATCGCGCGGCACCAGCAGGCGCCCGTGCCGTTCGACGTCGTGTCCAATCCCGAGTTCCTGCGCGAGGGCTCCGCGATCGAGGACACCCTGCGGCCGGACCGGATCGTCATCGGCGCGCCGACCCAGCAGGTGGCAATGACACTCCTCGAGCTCTACGCGCCGCTCGAGCGGCCGATGATCATCACCGACGTGCCGTCGGCCGAGATGATCAAGTACGCGTCCAACGCGTTCCTGTCGACGAAGATCTCGTTCATCAACGCGATCGCCAACATGTGCGAGCTCGCGGGCGCCGACATCACCCAGGTGATGAAGGGGATGGGCCTCGACCCGCGCATCGGCCCGGCGTTCCTCAACGCCGGCCTCGGCTACGGCGGCAGCTGCTTTCCGAAGGACACCGACTCGCTCGTCCAGATCGCGGCGAGCCTCGGGTACGATTTCGCGCTCCTCAAGGAAGTCGTCGAGGTCAACCGCGAGCGCGCGGGCCACTTCGTCGCTATGATCGAGAAGGCGCTCGGCCCGCTCGACCATCGGGTAATCGCCGTGCTCGGGCTCGCGTTCAAGCCCAACACCGACGACATCCGCGAGGCCAAATCCGTCGAGGTGATCCGGCGCCTCACGGAGGCCGGGGCGTCCGTGCGCGCCTACGATCCGGTCGCGACGGCAAACGCGCGCGCCGTCCTGCCCGCCTCGGTCGTGTACTGTGACTCCCCCTACGACGCGGCGACCGGCGCGGACGGGCTCGCGCTCGTCACCGAATGGAACGAGTTCAAGTTCCTTGATCTCGAGCGGCTGCGCTCCGTGATGCGGCGCCCCGTCGTCTTCGACGGCCGCAACCTCTGGGAGCCCGAACGCATGCGGCGCCTCGGCTTCGAGTACCACTCGATCGGCCGCAAGCCCGTGCTGCCGGCCTGAGCGGTCCGGAGCCCGGCGTGCGGGTGCTGGTGACGGGCGCGGCGGGGTTCATCGGCTCCCACCTCTGCGAGTTCCTGCTCGGTCACGGCGTCGAGGTCGTCGGCGTGGACAACTTCCTCACGGGCCGCCGCGAGAACCTCACCCCGTTCTTCGGCGCGCCCGGCTTCGCCTTCCTCGAGCACAACGTCACCGAGTACCTCCACGTGGACGGCCCGGTCGACTGGGTGCTGCACTTCGCGAGCCCCGCCTCGCCGCGCGACTATCTCGAGCTGCCCATCCAGACGCTCAAGGTCGGCGCCCTCGGCACGCACAACGGGCTCGGCGTCGCCCGCGCCAAGCGCGCGCGCTTCCTGCTCGCGTCCACGTCCGAGGTGTACGGCGACCCGCTCGTCCACCCGCAGCGCGAGGAGTACTGGGGCAACGTCAACCCCGTGGGGCCGCGCGGCGTCTACGACGAGGCCAAGCGCTTCGCCGAGGCGATCACGATGGCTTACCACCGCGCCCACGGTCTCGACACGCGCATCGTTCGTATTTTCAATACGCATGGCCCGCGGATGAGGCTCAACGACGGGCGCGCGATTCCGGCGTTCATGACGCAGGCGCTGGCGGGGGCGCCGCTCACGGTCTTCGGCGACGGCTCGCAGACGCGCTCGTTCATGTACGTCTCCGACCTCGTGGACGGCGTCTGGCGCCTGATGGAGCGCGGCGCTGCCGAGCCGGTCAACATCGGCAACCCCCAGGAGATGACGCTCCTCGAGCTCGCCAAGCGCATCATCCGGCTCGCCGGCTCGGGCAGCGAGATCGTCTTCCGCCCGCTGCCGGAAGACGACCCGAAGGTCCGCCAGCCCGACATCGCGCGCGCGCGCGCGCTGCTCGGCTGGGAGCCGCGCGTCGACACCGACGAGGGGCTGAGGCTGACGCTTCAGTGGTTCCGCGGCAAGATCCGCGACGAGCGAAAGGAGGTGGCGCGATGATCGACGACGAGCTGAAGGCCATCCTGGTCTGCCCCGCCTGCAAGGGCGACCTCGTGTTCGAGGAGACGCGCATCATCTGCCCCGCGTGCCGGAAGGCCTATCCGATCCGCGACGGGATCCCTGTGATGCTCATCAACGAGGCGGAGCCCTGGGCGCCGAAGTAGCCACGCAGGCCGTCATCCTGGCCGGCGGCCAGGGCGCGCGGCTCCGGCCGCTGACGGTCGCGCGCGCGAAACCCGTCGTCCCGCTGCTCAACCGCCCGTTCCTCGCCTACCAACTGGCGCTCCTCGCGGACCACGGCGTCCGCGACGTCGTCCTCGCATGCTCGTACCGCGTGGACGACGTCCGGCAGGCGCTCGGCGATGCGGAGCATCTCGGCGTGCGGCTGCGCTACATCGTCGAGACCGAGCCCCTCGGCACCGGCGGCGGCGTCCGCAACGCCGCGGACCTCGCCGCCGGCAGCGTCTTTGTCCTGAACGGCGACGTGCTGACCGACGCCGACCTCGGCGCGATGCGGCGCTTCCACGCCGAGCGCCGCGCGCGCGTCACGATCATGCTCACCCGGGTGCGCGATCCCCGCCAGTACGGGCTCGTCGAGACCGACCCCGACGGCCGGCTGCGACGCTTCCGCGAGAAGCCGGGTCCGGACGAGACGCTCACGACGGACACGATCAACGCCGGCGTGTATCTCATGGACGCCTCGCTCCTCGAGCGCATCCCCGCCGGGCGGCCCGTCTCGATCGAGCACGAGGTCTTCCCCGGACTCATCGCCGGCGCCATCCCGTGCTACGGATGGCTGACCGAGTCGTACTGGCGCGACATCGGAAGCCCGCAGGCCTACCGCGACGCGCAGCTCGACCTCCTCGCGGGCCGCGTGCGAACCTCGCTCGAGCCTGCGGGCGAACGGCGGAACGGCTCTTGGCTCGAGCGCGACGTGAGGCTGGCGACCGGCGCGGTGCTCGATCCGCCCGCGGTGCTCGCGGCCGGGGTCGAGGTCATGGCGGGCGCTCGCGTGGGCCCCTTCAGCGTCCTCGGCGCCGACACCCGCATCGGCCCCCGCGCGCGCGTCGAGGGCGCGGTGCTCTGGGAGCGCGTCGACGTCGGCTCCGACGCCGTGCTGCGCAACTGCCTCGTCGGCGCCGACGCGCGCGTCGGCGCGCACGCCGAGATCGGCCCGGGCGTCGTCCTCGAGTCCGGAGCCGTCGTCCCCGACCGCGCCCGCCTCACCCGCTGACGCGCGTCGCTCAGGCGCGCAGCCGGCAGGGTGGGCGGGGGGCCGACGAAGGAAATCCGTTGGCCCTACCGGGGTCGAAGGCGTTCGCGGCTCATCTGGCCCGGGGGGCACGGTCTACTCGCGGATTTCCGCGTCGGCCCCCCGCCCACCCTGCCGGCTGCGAGCCCGGACGCTGCGACGCAGCGTGTTAGACTGAGACGCCATGGTGCTCGAGCGGATCCGTAATTTTTCCATCGTCGCCCACATCGATCACGGCAAGTCGACGCTGGCGGACCGCCTGCTCGCGCTGACGGGCACGATGGACGCCAAGAAGGCGGTCGACCAGGTCCTCGACTCGATGGACCTCGAGCGCGAGCGTGGGATCACGATCAAGGCCCACACCGTCCGGCTGCTCTACCGGGCGCGCGACGGGCACGAGTACACGCTCAATCTCATCGACACGCCGGGGCACGTGGACTTCTCCTACGAGGTGTCGAAGGCGCTCACCGCGTGCGAGGGCGCGATCCTCATCATCGACGCCGCCCAGGGGATCGAGGCGCAGACGCTCGCCAACTTCTACCTCGCGTCGGACGCGCGCCTTACGATTCTCCCCGTCATCAACAAGATCGACCTGCCCGCCGCCGACGTGGAGGGCACGCGTGAGCAGATCACAGACGTGCTCGGGCTCGACGGCACCGAGGCGCTCGCGATCTCCGCCAAGCACGGCACCGGCGTCCCCGAGGTGCTCGAGGCGATCGTGCACCGCATCCCACCGCCGACCGGCGACCCGGACGCGCCGCTCAAGGCGCTCGTCTTCGACTCCTACTACGACTCCTACCAGGGCGTCGTCGTGTACGTGCGCCTCACGGACGGCCGCGTGCGCCCGGGCACGCGGATGCTGCTGATGTCGAACGGGCGGCAGTACGACGTGCAGCAGATCGGCGTCTTCAGTCCCGACATGCGCCCGGTCGAGGAGCTATCGGCCGGCCAGGTCGGCTACCTCACCGCCTCCATCAAGCGCGTGGCCGACGCGAAGGTCGGTGAGACGATCACGGAAGCCCTCCGGCCGACCAGCGAGCCGTTCCCGGGTTATCGCGACGCCAAGCCGATGGTCTTCGCGGGTCTCTACCCGATCGAGGACACGGACTACGAAGCGCTGCGCGACGCTCTCGAAAAGCTTCGCCTGAACGATCCGGCCTTCACGTACGAGCCGGAAACATCGCTCGCGCTCGGCTACGGATTTCGCTGCGGCTTCCTCGGCATGCTCCACATGGAGATCGTCCAGGAGCGCCTGGAGCGCGAGTTCAACCTCTCGCTGATCGTCACCGCGCCGTCGGTGCGGTACCGCCTGCTCACGACGGCGGGCGAGCTCCTCGAGGTGGAGAACCCCTCCCGGCTCCCGACGCCGGACCGGATCGAGGAGATGGAAGAGCCGTACGTGCACTCCTCGATCTACGTGCCGACGGAGTTCATGACCACGATCTACAAGCTCGCGCAGGAGAAGCGGGGCGAGCACGTCTCGCTCGAGTACCTCGGCAAGCGGGTGCACATCCGCTTCGACTTCCCGCTCGCCGAGATCGTCGTCGACTTCTACGACAAGCTGAAGTCCATCTCGAAGGGCTACGCCTCGTTCGACTACGAGTTCGCCGACTTCCGGCCGTCTGACCTCGTCAAGCTCGACATCCTCCTCAACGGCGACCCCGTCGATGCGCTGTCCGTCATCGTGCACCGCGACAAGTCGTACGAGCGGGGCAAGGCGCTCGTCGAGAAGCTGCGCGGGGTCATCCCACGGCAGCTCTTCGAGGTGGCCATCCAGGCCGCGATCGGCTCGCGCGTGATCGCGCGGGAGACCGTGAAGGCGATGGGCAAGAACGTCACCGCCAAGTGCTACGGCGGCGACATCACGCGCAAGCGCAAGCTGCTCGAGCGTCAGAAGGAAGGCAAGAAACGGATGAAGCAGGTCGGCAAGGTCGAGGTGCCGCAGGAGGCCTTCCTGTCGGTGCTGAAGAGCTGATGGACCAGGAGGTCCGGGTCCCCAAGACCGAGGGGGTGGCGGCCGAGCCCGCCACCGGCGAGCTGGTCGTCCGCCGGCGCAAGTCCACCTTCCGCGAGTACGCCGAGGCGATCGGGATCGCGATCCTGCTCGCCCTGGTGATCCGGACGCTCGTCGTCCAGGCCTTCACGATCCCGTCCGGCTCGATGATGGACTCGCTGCAGGTCGGCGACTACATCCTCGTCAGCAAGTTCCTCTACGGCGCCGAGTTTCCCCTCACCGAGTGGCGCATGCCGGGCATCCGCAATCCGCAACGCGGCGACATCATCGTCTTCAAGTACCCCCAGGACGAGCGGCGCGACTTCATCAAGCGCATCATCGGCACGCCCGGCGACGTCGTGCAGGTGCGCGGCCGGCAGATCTTCGTCAACGGCAAGGCCCTCGACGAGCCGTACGTGCGGCGCGTCGACGCCCCGCTCGCCCACGGAGGCGACCCGACCTTCTGCGGCTTCGCGTACGGCTGCGACCCGACGACCGTGCCGCCCGACTCCTACTTCGTGATGGGGGACAATCGCGACAACTCCCAGGACGGCCGCTACTGGGGCTTCGTGAAGCAGGAGAAGATCAAGGGCAAGGCCTTCCTCATCTACTGGTCGTGGGACAGCGACCGTCACTGGCCCCGCTGGGGGCGACTCCTGAACTACATCCCATGACGCCGGGACCACTGGCGACCACAGGGGCCGATCCGTTCGCGCCGACGCTCACCGGCCCGTCGGGCGTGCTGGCGGAGACGCCACCACAGGGGAGCGTGCTCGGGCTGTACGTCCACGTCCCGTTCTGCGCGCAGCGCTGCCACTACTGCAGCTTCGCGACGGCGCCGCTCGAGGACGGCGCCGACGTGCGCCGCTATCGGGCCGCGCTCCGGCGCGAGATCGAGCTGATCGGCGCGCTCGACTGGGCGGGGCGCGTGACGCTCGGCACCGTCTTTTTCGGCGGCGGCACCCCTTCGCTGCTCGAGCCCGAAGATCTCGCGGAGATCCTCGACGCGGTCCGACGCCGGTTCCCGTTCGCGGGCGGCGCCGAGGTCAGCGTCGAGTGCAACCCGGAGAGCGCGAGCCGGGCGAAGCTCACCGCATACCGCGCGGCGGGAGTCAACCGCGTGAGCCTGGGCGTGCAGTCGCTGGACGACCGGATCCTCGCGCGGCTGGGCCGGCTCCACGACGCGCGCGGCGCGTGCCGGGCCTTCGAGGCGGCGCGCGCGGCCGGATTCGACAACGTGAGCGTGGACCTCATGTACGGCCTGCCGGAGCTCACCGAGGATGTGTGGACGCGCACGCTCGGAGACGTCCTCGACTGGGCGCCCGATCACCTGTCCGCCTACGCGCTCACGCTCGACGGCGGGAGCGCGTGGACGCCCGGCAACGCGCCGGCCCTCCCCGCGGAGGACGAGATCGTCGCGCAGTACTGGACGCTCGCCCGCGCCGCGTCCTCGCGCGGGTTGGAGCATTACGAGATCTCGAACTACGCGCGCCCCGGCTTCCGGGCGCGGCACAACCTCGTCTACTGGCGCGCCGCGGAGTACCTGGCGCTCGGCCCCTCCGCCTGC
>JBOHQB010000329.1:0-10875 GCA_050731995.1 Candidatus Rokuibacteriota bacterium | reverse complement strand
GTCGCCCACGAGAACGCGCACATGTGGTTCGGCGACCTCGTGACGATGAGCTGGTGGAACGGCATCTGGCTCAACGAGGCGTTCGCCACCTTCATGGAGATGCTCGCCGTCGACGCGTGGAAGCCCGAGTGGCAGCGCTGGACCACGTTCGGCGTGTCCCGCGCCGCCGCGCTCTCCGTGGACGGGCTGCACAGCACGCGGCCGATCGAGTTCCCGGTGCGCGCGCCGCGCGAAGCCGACGCCATGTTCGACGTGCTCACCTACGAGAAGGGCGCGGCGGTGCTCCGCATGCTCGAGCAGTACCTCGGCGCCGAGGTGTTCCGCGCGGGCGTGCGCGACTACCTCCAGACACACCGCTTCGGCAACGCCGACACGCGCGACCTCTGGGCCGCGCTCGGGCGCGCCGCGCGGCAGCCCATCCCCGACGTGATGGACGGCTGGATCTTGGCCCCCGGGTATCCGCTCGTGACCGCGCGGCGTGAGGGCGAGACGCTCGTGCTCGCGCAGCGGCGCTTCAACTACCTGCCCGAGCCGCTGCCGCCGGCGCGCGCCGAGCCCGAGCCGCGCTGGCAGGTCCCGATCCAGGTGCGGATCCTCACACCGGGCGGCGCCGAGACGCGCCGCGTGCTGCTCGCCGACCACGAGGCCCGCGTGCCGCTCCCCGCGGGCACGCAGGCCGTCGTCGTCAACGAGGGCGGCCACGGCTTCTACCGGGCGCGCTACGAGGGCGCCCTCCGCGAAGCGGTCGTCGCGCACCTCCCCGCCCTCACCCCGATCGAGCGGTTCAACCTCGTCAACGACGCGTGGGCGGTCACCGTCGCCGGGCACATGGCGCTCGACGCCTACCTGGATCTGACCGCGCGCTTCCGCGGCGAGCGTGACAAGAACGTGTGGTCCGCGCTGGTCGCGTCATTCCACGCGCTGAACCGGATCGTCGGCGCGGCCGACCGGCCGCGGCTCGAGGCGCTCGTCCGCGACCGCGCGGCGCCCGTCCTCGCCGACCTCGGGTGGAACCCGCGCGCGGGCGAGGACGAGCTGACCCGGCAGCTGCGCGCGGATCTGATCCGGCTCCTCGGCACCCTCGGCAACGATCCCGCCATCCAGCGGCGCGCCGGCGAGCTCTACGCGGCGACGCGGGAGCGGCCGGACGCCGTGGACCCGAACGTGCTGCCGGCCCTCATCGCCGTCCTCGCGCACGCGGGGGACGAGAAGCGCTACGCGGAGTTCCTCGAACGGTTCCGCGCCGCCGCGACGCCGCAGGAGGAGCAGCGCTATCTCTACGCGCTCGCCGCCTTCCAGCCGGCCGCGCTCGTCGAGGCCACGCTCGGCCGGACGGTCAACGGCGAGGTGCGCGCGCAGGACGCGCCATTCGTCGTGCGCACGATGCTCACGGCCGTCCACGCGCGCGAGCTGGCGTGGGCCTTCGTGACGTCGCGCTGGGACGCGATGGACCGTCTCTTTCCGAAGCAGGGGCTCCGGCGGATGTGCGAAGGCGTCATCGGGCTGGCCACGCCGGCGCTCGAGGCCGACGTCCACCGCTTCTTCACGGAGCGCAAGATCGACCTCGGCGGCAAGACGCTCCAGCAGTATCTCGAGCAGCTCCGCGTCGCGGTCGCGCTGCGCCAGCGTGCTGGCGACGCGCTCGCGAAATACCTCGCGCCCTTCGCCTGAGAGGAGGATCCGTCATGACCCGTTCGCGTGCCGTCGCCCTCGTCCTCGCGCTCGTGCTCGCCCTTGTCCTCCCGATCGGGGGCGGCGCGCTCGCCCAGCCCCAGGGCGGCCCGCCGCAGGGACCGCATCAGGGCCCGCCCGGCGGCGGGATGGGGATGCGCGGCGGCGGGATGCAGGGAGGCATGGGCATGATGGGCGGCCAGTCCGGCATGTGCGCACACCTGATCGGCGCGCCGATGCCCGCGGAGCCCAAGGCGATGGGCCGCATGCTCCAGCTTTGCGGCGAGATGTTCAGGTCGATGGGCGAGATCATGATGAAGCACGGCAAGCAGATGGAATCGGGGGGCTAGCGTGCGCCCGACCTCCGTCGCGCTCGTCGTTTCCGCCGGCGCGCTGACCATGCTCGGGACGTTCGGCACGCTCGGCGCCGCGGCGTGGGCCCAGCACGGCGGTCACGCGGGCCAGGCCGCCCCGCGCCACGACGCCGTCGCGTGCGAGGCGGACTTCCGCGAGGTCATCGCCGAGGGACGCGGCTTCGGGCTCGCGTTCGCGGCCGACAGGAACGGTTACCCGGGCCCGCTGCACGTTCTCGAGCTCAAGGACCGGCTGGGGCTCAGCGCCGAGCAGGAGGCCAAGGTCCGCGCCCTGATGACGGCGATGTTCGCCGAGGCGCGCCCGCGCGGCACCGCGCTGCTCGACGCCGAGGCGCGGCTCGAGCGCCTCTTCGCCGCGGGCGCCGCGGACGAGGCGGCGGTGCGGACGGCGGTCGCCGAGGTCGAGCGCGCGCGGAGCGCGGTGCGCCTCGTCCACCTGCGCACGCACCTGGCGACCCGGGATCTCCTGACCGAGGCGCAGCGGCGTGCCTATCACGAGGCGCGCTGGGGTCAACGCTAGAGCGCGTCAAGGCAGCGTGATCGGCTCGTCCACCCAGACCGTGTACTTCCTCGGCCGGCCGCGCTTGGCGTCGTCCGGATCGACGTAGACGATCGACGACGCGCCGCGGATCTCGCGCGGCAGGATCGCGCAGCGCACGAAGCTCGTCGGAACGTCGGGCGCCGCCGCCGCGCGCACGGGCTCGCGTCCGCTCTCGAACCACGCGCTGCCCGCCGTCATCCGGCGCGGCGCCGCTTCGCCCACCGTGACGTCGAGCGTGCCCGCGACGAGGTACCGGATGCCGCCGCCCCGGTGGCCGTGCGGCAGCGCGATACCCCCAAGCTCGAAGTCCACGCGGTCGCAGCGCATGAGCCAGTCGCGCCCGGCGTCGAGGTCGAGCGCGTGCTGGAGGAGCGGGTGCCCGCGCCCCGCGCCGGCGCGGACGACTTCCCAGCGCAGGAGGGTCGCGCCATCCGGCCCGGGCAGCACGTCGCAGGCCGCGGCGCTCTGCCACGCGCGGTCGCCGGCGAGCCCGATGTCGGCGCCGGCGCCCCGCACCGCAACCTCGCCCCGCAGCACGTAGAGGACGCGCGGCACCGCCGGCAGTCTCACGAGCGGCGCGTCGCCGCCGAGCACGTCCTCGCTGAGTCTGATCACCCACCCCGCGGCCGTCACGCGCGGATTGTAGCGGGCCGTGACCCGCCGTGATACGGTGCGAGCGATGCGGGTCCTCGCAGCCGCGGCCGCCGCGGCCGCCGTTCTCGCTGGAGCATCGCCCGCCGGGGCATTCTCGGCGCAGGAGGCGATCCTGCGCGTCAAGCCCGCCGTCGCGCTCGTCACCGCCCGCGTCGACGCGGAGGTGACGCTCAACTGCGGCCAGGGGCCCGTCATCGTCAAGCCTGCGCCCTTCGTCGAGACCGGGACCGGCTGGTTCGTCGACGGCCGCGGCTACCTGATCACGAATGCGCACGTCGTGGACCCGATCCACCGCCCGTTGCCGTGGGTGACCCACGAGCTCAAGAAGAAGGCGATCGAGCAGGGGTGTGTGGAGCCCGCGCTCAAGGCACGCGGCCTCATGCGCGGCGCGAACCCCACCGTCGAAGAGCAGATCCGACGCGACGCTTCGGACAAGGCGCTCGCCCGCGCGCAGGTGGCCCCGGAGCCGCAGCTCACGGTGCTGCTCTCCAACGGCGTCAGGCTGCCCGCGCAGGTGATCAAGTTCAGCGCGCCGCTGCTCATCGACGCCAAGAACCAGCCGGTGGAGGGCTCCGGACGTGACCTCGCGCTGCTCAAGATCAAGCACGGTGTCTACCCCGCCATCTCGATCTCGACCAAGGACCCTCAGATCGGCGATCCCGTGCACATCCTCGGCTACCCGGGCGTCGTGCTCACGCACGAGCTGCTGAACCAGTCCGTCACGATCGAGGCGTCGGCGACCAACGGCGCGGTATCAGGCCGCCAGGTGGACGCGATCGGCCAGGCTCTCGTTCAGACCGACGCGCCCGCGGCGCACGGCAACTCCGGCGGCCCCGCGATCGGCGACGACGCCAGGCTCGTCGGCGTCGTCTGGTCCGTTTCGATCTCGTCCACGGGTGCCGTCGTGCAGGGCTTCAACTTCCTGATCCCCGCCAAGGACGTGGCCGGGTTCCTCCAGGGCACACCCGTGACCAAGCCGGGCGACAGCCAGTTCAACACGGTCTGGACGGCGGGCATCGAGGCGATGCTCGCCGAGCGCTACTCGACGGCGCTGGCGCGCTTCGAGGAAGCGAACAAGCTCCTGCCCAACCTCGTCGACGTCAAGCGCCAGCTCGACGATGCCGACAAGAAGGTCAAGAATCCGCCGCCGCGCCCGTTCCCGTGGGCGTGGGCGACGCTCGGCGTGACGCTCGTCTCCGTGGGCGCCTACGGCGGCATGTTCGCGCGGCGCTGGTGGAGGAACCGGTTCCGGATCCAGCCCACGCAGGTGATCGCCTTCATCGAGGCCGGGGAGAACCCGACGCTGCTCGACGTGCGGTCGAAGAGCGACTTCGAGACGAGCCCGCTCAGGCTGCCGGGCGCTGTGCGTGTCGAGCCCGAGGCGATCGAGGCGGGGCAGCTCGGCCTCGACCTCGACCGGGGCCAGCTCATCATCACCTACTGCACGAGCCCCGAGGAGGCGACGAGCGCGCGGGTCACGCTGAAGCTCCGCGAGCGCGGCTTCAAGAACGTGCGGATCCTCAAGGGCGGCCTCGGCGGCTGGACGAACGCGCGCCTGCCGGTCGAGGCCAAGTCGTACCTGCCGTCCATCGGGCTCGAGCTCTACAAGAACCTCACGGTGGGCGACATGGAGCGCCGCGGCTTCAAGGCCGGCGAGACGATCTTCAAGGAGGGCGCCGACCCGAACGGCGAGGCGTACATCATCCACGCGGGCAGCGTCGAGATCCGCCGCACTTTCGACGGTCAGTCGAAGACGCTGAACACGATGGGCGAGGGCGAGCTGCTCGGCCAGATGGCGCTCTTCCGCCACGGCGCCCGCTCCGCCGACGCGATCGCCAACACCGACGTCGAGCTGCTCGTGATCAAGAACGAGCGGCTCGACTGGCTCATCCGCAACCGCCCGCAACTGACGCTCGAGATCATCAAGCAGCTGTCGAACTGGCTCGTGCAGTCGGACGATAGCCGCGCCCGCTGAGGTACCACGTCCCCGTGACCGAGATTCCGGTGCGGCGGCTCGACCCCGGCCTTCCCGTCCCCGCGTACGCGCGCCCGGGCGACGCCGGGCTCGACCTCTACGCGGCCCGCGACGTCACGCTCGCGCCCGGCGAGCGCGTGCTCGTCCCCACCGGCATCGCGCTCGCGATCCCCGAAGGCTTCGCCGGCTTCGTCCTGCCGCGCTCGGGGCTCGCGCTCCGTCACGGCGTCACGCTGGTCAACACGCCCGGCCTCATCGACGCCGGCTATCGCGGCGAGGTCAAGGTCCTCCTGGTCAACCTGGATCGCGCGGCCGCGGTGACGCTCAAGCGCGGCGAGCGCGTGGCGCAGCTCGTCGTCCAGAAGATCGAGCGCGCCACCCTGGCCGAGGTGACCGAGCTGCCGTCGAGCGAGCGCGGCGACGGTGGCTTCGGGTCAACTGACATGGGGGGCCCCGAGATGGCCTCCCATACCCCCCCGCGCTCGGAGGCGCCCCGGCGGAGCCGTGGCGCCCCTCGACCTAGGGCCAGGAGGCGAGGGGGCGCGTGATGTCGCCGAGCGAGATGACCGCGAGACGCGGATGGAGCGACGCGCGGGCGCGCTGCTCGAGGACGTTGTAGCCCCACGCGGCCAGGAAGAGTCGCGCGCGATCGAGCGGGGGCCGCGTGGCCACGTCCTCGAGCGTCTCGAGCAGGTCCTCGACGAACCAGAGTCCGTCCCCCTGGGCGAGCCCGTGCTCGGTCGCGAGGCGCGCCAGGCTCTCGTGCTTGGGCACCGTGCGCCCGGGCTCGCGGCCGACGACGGGGAGCGGTCCCAGACGCGGGCTCACCGACTCGAGGAGCGCCCGCGCGAAGCGCTCGGCCTTGGTGGTGACGATGACGACGCGTACCCCGTCATCCACCGCCCGCTCGATCATCGCGGGCACGCCCGGGTAGAAGGCGTGGTGGCTCACCCAGTCGCGCGGGTCGCGCGCGAACCACTCGTCGCGCCCGCGGTTGAGCGCCTGGCCCAGCGCGTCCGCCGAGACGCGAGCATCCGCGACGAGCCGGCGCCCCGCCTCGAGCCACGCCGCGCGGTCGCCGAACGTGCGCTCGCCCTCGCCCGCGAGCAGCGCGTGGATGAGGACGGGGAACTCCCAGCCGCTCTCGATGAGCGGGCGGAGCGCGCCGAACCGGGCCGCGAGCGCGGACGTGCGCGCGGCGTCACCCGCCGCGCCGGGCCACGCCGCGCGGTACGCACGCCAGCCCGACTCGAAGTACTCCGGGCGGCCGTCGCAGACGACGCCGTCGAAGTCGAGCGCCAGGACGCGTGGCGCGGATCCGTCAGCGGCCACGGCGGCCCACCAGTCCGGCCTCGAGCGCGCGCCGGCCCACCCGCGTGAGCGCGCGAGCCACGGTCGCGGACAAGAGGCGCCGGTGGCGGATCGCGAGCAGGTGCTCGGAGACGAACCACAGGTCGCCCTCGCTCACCATCCAGCCCGGATGGAGGCGCTCGAAGCGCGCGAGGCTCACGGGGCGCGAGTAGGCGCGCAGCGTCCGCTCGCCGCGCAGGTTGAAGTAGTCGTCGAAGTAGCTCATCACCAGCTCCCGCAGCGTCCGGTACGCGGGCGCCCGCTCGCGCAGCCCCGAGAAGTTCGACTTGGCGATCGCGCCCCAGTGGCCGCCCCGCCGGTAGACAGCGACGACGTGGTCGGTGTCCTGCACCGCCTCGAGGTCCACGAGCAAGGGCGGATAGCCGAGCACGCGCAGCGCCGCCGCGGCGAAGACCGCGCCTTCGAGACAGTGCGCCGTGCGCTCGCGCAGCACGCGACGCGGCGACCACGCCGTGTCCGCCAGATGGTAGGGCATCGCATCCAGCGCGCGCTGGACGCCGTCGGGCGTGCGGAGGGCGCGGAGACTCTGGAGCTCGCGGGGCGTGAAGCCGAATGTCTGTCCGGGCACGGACGTGATGGGTATCATACTCGGACAGGAGGTCGTCCCATGGTCCCACGGCTCGCCCCGCTGTTCGCCGCGCTCCTCGTCGCCGTCATCGCCGTGGCCGCCGCCCCCGCCGCGGCGATCGAGTATCGGCTCCAGGTCGTGAGCGTCCTCGACGAGGCGCTCCGGGCCAACCTCGCCGCCGGCGAGTTCAAGGACGGCGCGGCCGGACCCGGCCTCAACCGGCTGGAGGCCACGCTCGACGCGGCAGGGCTCCCCAAGGGCGCGCTGCTCTACGACCGTCACGTCCGTCCCGCGCCGGAGCCGCTCGCGCGCGGGTTCGGCGCCACGCCGGTCGCCGCGCAGGTCCGCGAGGGCGGCGACGAGCGCGCCCAGTGGGACGAGGCGCGCTGGGACGGCCGGCCCGGCGAGGTGACGGTCTGGCTGATCCGGACGAGCGGGGTACGCCCCCAGGAGGCGACGCGTGTGGCTCTCAAAGGCGACGGGCCCATGCGGCAGTTCCTCCCCTACACCGTCGCGTCCGGCACGGGCCGGTTCGATGCGGTGAAGATCTCGCTGAACTATCTGAATTTCACCGACGGCGCGCGAATCGCGCAGTGGACCGCGCGCGCCGTGAATCTCAAGAACGGTATCGCGGTGGTCGTCGGCGTCAACGACAACTCCATGCGTCCCGACGACGTCTACCTGATCGTCGAGCACTCGCACGCGCCCGCCACGTACAAGGCGGTGCTCGGCTGGCGGCAGCGGAGGGGCGACATCGAGTCGCCGTCCAGCGCGCCGATCATCATCAAGTAGCGCGGCCGCGTGAAGATCCTCTACACGCCGCTCATGATCGTGCCCACCCTGTCGCCAGAGGAGCGCGCGGCGATCCTCGAGGCGGCCGGTCCGGGCACGTCGCTCGTCGACGCGAAGGACCCCGAGCGCCAGCGCGCCGAGATCGTCGACACCGACGTCCTCTTCGGGCGGGTCGCCCCCGACGTCTTCGCGCGCGCGCGGCGGCTGCGCTACTACCACTCGATCGGCGCCGGCGTGGACGCCGTGCTCTCGCCCGAGCTCGTGGAGAGCGGCGTGATCCTCGCCAGCGAGAAGGGCGAGGTCGGCGTCCACCTGGCCGAGCACGCCTTCGCGCTGCTGCTCGGTCTCACTCGCGGCCTCCACACCGCGCTGCGGAGGCCCGACTACTCGCTGCGTGAGCCGATCCGCCTGGCCCAGCGCGAGCTCTACCACCAGACGATGGGTATCGTGGGCTTCGGCGGGACCGGGCGCGCGGTCGCGCGGCGGGCGCTTGGCTTCGGCATGCGCGTGCTCGCGGTGGACATCGAGGACGTGCCGCCCGAGCCCGGCGTCGACGCGATCTGGAAGCCCGACCGGATGTACGATCTCCTCGGCGCCTCCGACGTCGTCGTCATCGCGCTGCCGCTCACGAAGGCGACACACCATCTGTTCACGCGCGACCTCTTCCGCCGCATGCTCCCGCACGCGATCCTGATCAACGTCACGCGCGGCGCGATCGTCTACGGCGACGATCTCCTCGCCGCGCTCGAGGCGGGCGTGATCTGGGGCGCCGGGCTCGACGTTACCGATCCGGAGCCGCTGCCGCCGGGCCATCCGCTCTGGAACCATCCCCGGGTGATCGTCACGCCTCACACGGCCGGCGGCTCGCCGCGCCGCGCCGGGCGCGTGATCGCCACGTTCTGCGAGAACCTCCGTCGGCTGCGCGACGGACGGCCCCTGCTGGCGCTCATCGACAAGCGCAAGGGTTATTGATGCGCCGCGCGCTGGTGCTGGTGGCGGCACTCGCGACCCTCGGCTGCGCCAGCGACCGCTGGACGCGGGACGGCGCGAGCGAGACGCAGCTCACCCAGGAGACGGCCGAGTGCGAGCGTCGCGGCGCTGCGGCTTCCGGGACCACGCGCGGCGGTCTCGGCGTCACGCGCCCCGATCTGTCCGGCACCGTGAGTGTGCCGTCCGGAGCGGACGTGATGCTGGGCGTGAGCACCTCGACGGCGCGCACCGACGCCTTCGAGCGCTGTATGGCGGAGCGCGGCTGGCGCCGGCGTTAGCCTCCCGGCCGCAAGGTGTATCCGAGCGCTCACACTTGACGCGCTCCGGCGGAGCGCGGAGAGTAGTGGCGTGGACCAGGAGCTCGCCAGCCGGTTCGTGACGCTCGACACCAAGCTTGCCGAGCACGACGCGCGCTTCACCGCGGTCGACACCAAGCTCGCCGAGCACGACGCCCGGTTCACGGCCGTCGATGCGAAGCTGGCCGAGCACGACACGCTCCTCGCCCGGCTCGACGCGAGGATCACGGAGAGCGCCGCCGAGACCCGGCGGCACTTCGACGTGATCGCCGAAGCGCTGATGGGGCAGATCCGCCTGGTTGCCGAAGGCGTCCGGACCGTCGATCAGAAGCTCGACCGGTTCCGCACGGAGGTCGCCGCCGAGTTCCGTCAGGTGGATCGGCGGCTGCTCCGCCTCGAGGCGCGCGTCCTGGGCTGAGCGGGCTAGGGTGGCGGCGGCGGTAAGACCTGTAACCTCGGGATCGCTTCACCGGGCGCGATCGCGACGCGGTGCTCGGCGCCGCGAGTGATCTTGAAAGTCTGCTCCTCGACAACTTTCCCCCGGCGTGACGCACGCACGACGACCGCGACCTCATTCCCGTGCTTGTCGAAGATCTCCTTCGGGAGGCGAACTTCCTTGTCGCCCTCCCACGACTCGCGGCGCTCGCCCGCGACGAACATCTCGACCCGGTCCCCCTTCGGGGCCTTCACGAAGATGCGCGACGACTCGTAGCTGAGGCGCGTCTCGCGAATCAGCTTCTCGAGCTCCGACCGTTGCGGTGCGGTCGCGTGGCCGACGACGGTGACGAACGGTGGCGCCCCGTCGAAGTTCCCGTGCATCATCGGCGTCTGCTTCTGATTCAGGTTCTTCGCGAAGAGCGCGACCCGGTCCGAGACGTACGTGTAGATGTCCGTGATGCTCACATAACTGTTGCCGGGGCGAGCCGCGGCGCCGTCGAGTCCCTCGAGCAGGAAATAGGTGAAGAGCCCGTGACCGAGGCTCTCGAGCTCGAGCGAGGTCTCGTCCGGCCGGGAGGCCGAGACGACGAAGTGGCCGCGCTGCGCTTTCACCGCGTCGTAGATCTCGGTCGAGAGCGGCGCGGCCGCGCGCGTCTGGGGCCCGAAGTTGAACGTCTTCGTCTGGGCGCCCCAGGTACCGACGACGGAACCGCTGTAGCAGGTGTCGATCACGATGAAGACGCGCTTGGCCGGGATCTTCGCCACCCTGCCGAGCATGTCGTTGACGGGCACTCCCGTGGACTCGATCGCCCACGGGTCGGTGTCATGGGCGACGAGGAACCCCTCCTTGCCGCTCCGATCCGTCATGCCGTGCATGGAAAGATAGATGAGCACGGTGTCGTCCGGACCGGCGGCCGCCAGGCGATCGAACCCGTCGAGGATCCGCTGCCTCGTCGCCTCCTGGTCCTCGAGAAACGCCTCGCGGATGCCTGCGGCCGGAACGCGCCGGACGACCCGGTCGCGGATGGCCCGCGCATCGGGGACAGCGAAGCGGAGGCGCGGGACGTTCGTGCTCTGGTACTTGTTGATGCCGACGACGAACGCCCAGAGGTGGTTCTGCTGAATGGGTGAGAGCGCCGGCTGGTCCGGGGGCGGAACCACCGGCGCGCGTTCCTCGCGGGGAACTTCCCGGAACAACAAGCCAG
>JBOHQB010000328.1:0-3068 GCA_050731995.1 Candidatus Rokuibacteriota bacterium | reverse complement strand
CACCGTCGCGAAGGTCATCACGAGCATGACGATCCCGAGCACGGCGATGGCGCCGAACTGCCCCTCTTCCTTCAGGTCGAAGATGACCACCGACATCACCTTGGTCGCCGGCGTGAACAGGATGATCGACGCCGACAGCTCGCGGATCACGCCGATGAAGATGAAACACCAGGCCGCGATGACACCGCTTCGGGCCAGCGGGACCGTGATGTCACGCAGCACGCGCAGCCGCCCGCTTCCCAGAATCCGCCCGGCCTCCTCGAGATCCGTCGGGATCGCGCGGAACGTCGCCTCGGCCTGGGCGAAGCCGACGGGCATCTCCTTGGTGAGGTAGGCGACGAACAGGATCCAGAGCGTGCCGTACAGCACGAGCGGCGGGCGCGTGTACGCGATGAAGAGCGCCACGGCGAGGACGACGCCGGGGATGACGACGGGCGCCAGCGCCACGAACGCGATGATCTGGTGGCCCCGGATGAGCCGGCGGCTGGTGATGTACGACAGGAGCGCGACGAGGGCGGCGCCCACGCACGCCGTCAGCACGCCGAGCTCGAGCGTGTTCACGATCGCCGCCTGCGTCGCGCTGTACTCGAAGAAGGTGAAGGTGAAGTTTGCCAGCGTGAGGTTGCCCCACGTGAGCGGCTGGGCCCACGCGCGCGAGAGCGCCGCCTTCGCGAGCACGCCGTACGGCAGAAAGATCGCGCACGCCATGACGACCAGCACGGCGACGAACGCGGGCCAGCGCCAGAAGCCAAGCGGGATCGCCCGTCGCTGTCCCCCCTTGCCGCCGATCGCCGCGTAGCCGCGCCGGCCGAGGAGCCGCTTCTGGACGAGGAGCAGGAGCGCGGTCGCGAGCAGGAGCGGCATCGAGAAGGCCGCGGCCATCTCGATCTTCGGCGGAAAGTGAAAGAACGTCCAGATCTGCGTCGTGATCGTGTGAAAGCCGGCGGGGAGCGCCAGGATCGCGGGCGAGCCGAAGAGGGCCAGGGCCTGGAGCACCGACAGGATGAACCCGCTCGCGAGCGCGGGCAGCACGAGCGGCATCGTCACCGTGAGCGCGACGCGGAGCCGTCCGGCGCCGAGGATCGCCGCCGCCTCCTCGAGGTCGGAGGCGATCAGCGCCAGCGTGTTGGCGACCATGATGTAGACGTACGGGAACGTGTAGATCGTGACGACGAACACGAGCCCGGACATCGTGAAGATGTTGACGAGGGCGTCGTCGGCCCCGGTCGCGCCGCGCCACAGCGTGTTGAGGAGCCCGGCATTCGGCCCCGCCAGCATGACCCACGCGAAGGCGCCGAGGAACGGCGGCGTGACGAACGAGGCCAGCACGAGGAGCCGGATCAGCGCCTTCTGGGGCACGTCGGTGCGCGCGGTGAGCCACGCGAGCGGCGCGCCGACGGCGACCGACGCCAGGCCCGCCCAGAAGGCGAGCACGAGCGTGTTCCAGAGCGCCTTCAGCAGCGCCGGGTCGGCGAGGACGGCGCGGTAGTGGGCCAGCGTCGCCCCACCCTCGGCATCCACGGAGAGCCACGCGAGCCAGCCGAGCGGCAGCGCCATGAGGACGACCAGGATCAGCACCGCGCCCACCCAGACGACCACAGGCTATGCCCCGAAGAACTCCACGAATCGCTTCTTGATCTCCTCGTTCCGCTTCTCGAGCTCTTCGGGATCCACGGCGAGGAGGTTGAGCTCCGAGAACTTCGGCTTGTCGGCCGGGTACTTCACCTCTGCGTGGCCGCTGTAGAGCCCCTCGCTGTCGGCCATCACCTGCTGGACCTCGCGCGTGAAGGTGAAATCGGTGAAGAGCCGGGCCGCATTAGCGTGTGCCGCCCAGGTCATGATGGCGGTCGGCGAGACCACGAGCGGCACGCCCTCCTTCGGGTAGACGATCTCGATCGGCGCGCCCTTCTTCTTCAGTTGGTAGGCGCTGTACTCGCCCCCGTTGACGGCCACCACCCGCTCGCCGGAGGCCACCGTGCTCGAGGGATCGGCCGCCGACTGCACGAGCATCACCCGGTTCTGGGCGAGCGTCTTGAAGTAGTCCCAGCCGAGGAGGTTCGAGAGCGCCAGCACGTGGGTCGTGATGATACCGCTGTAGCCGGGGTGCGCCGTCACGAGCTTGCCCTTCCACTTGGGGTCGAGCAGGTCCTTCCAAGTCTTCGGCGCCTCGGCGGCGGTGACCGTCTTCGTGTTGTAGGCGATCACGCTCACGGTGGCGCGCAGCCCGTACCAGTAGCCGTCCTTGTCCTTGAAGCCTGCGGGAAAGCGGTCCGCGCCCGCGGGCGTGTACCGCGCCAGGAGCTTCTTGTCCTTGAGGAAGACGTAGTGCCCCGCGTCCGAGGTGTGGACGACGTCCACGTTCTTGATCCCGGCCTGGAGCTCCTGCATAACGCGCTGGAGGATGCGCTCCGACCCTGTCCGGTGGACCTCGACCTTGATCCCCGGATAAGCGGCCTCGAACAGCTTGGCGACCTTCTCCGCGCTCGGCAGCACGAGCGAGGTGTACCAGACGACCTTGCCCTCTTTCTTCGCGGCCTCGAGTCGGGCGTCCTGGGCGAGGACGGGGGCGGAGCCGGCGAGGACCAGGCCCCCGAACACGACGACGGCCATCAGTCTCTTCATCGTCTCCCCTGTCGTATGCGGAATCATCACGTGAAGGATCAGGGCGTCAAGGATGCGACGAGCTGACCTACCGAGGCGCCGGCGGCGAGGTCGTCGACACGGCGAATGATCTGTCCGATGCGCGCCTCGGGCAAGGCCAGCGCCGCGTTGCCGCGGAACTTCGCCTCGACTTCGGGGCGCGTCAGCGGCGCGTCCGGTCCGCCGCGCGGGCGGTCCTGCCGCTCGCGCAAGACACGGCCGTCGGCGAGCGTGACCTCCACGTCGCCGACGAACTGCCGCGGGTACTCGATCGTCTCGTCGAGCGCGTACGTCACGCGTCGGGCCACCGAGAGCACGCCCTCGTCGCGCACGGCCTCGTCGGTGAACTCGGCGAGCCCCGCCCGGCCCCGGACCAGGATCGAGGCCACCAGGTACGGCAGGCTGAATTTCGCCGCGTAGCCGTTCGG
>JBOHQB010000327.1:0-7312 GCA_050731995.1 Candidatus Rokuibacteriota bacterium | reverse complement strand
TCGTCGGGTCGATCAGCGCGGCGACGTCCATGAACTGCGCCTCGTGGAGCCCCGCGGGGAACCGGACCTCGCGCGTGTCCTTCACGAGGCCGAGGTTGCCGTTGTAGATGGTGACCATCACGTCCTTCTGGGTCTCGCGCGTCACGCTCAGCGAGGCGGCCTCGGCGGCGGGGCCTCCCGCGAGCGCCGCGAGCAGCACGACTGCCAGCCAGCGCTTCATCGTCGTCCTCCGGGCGATCGGATAGGGTGCTTCTGCCCGGGTTAGACCGGGGTCGAGCGGAGAAGTTCCCGGGCAGGGACGCCCGGTCTACTCGAGCTGGACCTGGACGCGGATCGTTTCCGGCAGCGTCGGCGCCTCGCGGTCGACCGTGAAGCGTCCCAGGCGCATCACCTCGGCGACGAACTGCGCGTACTTGTCGCGCGGAATCTCCATGTCCACCAGCGTGACGTTGCCGTCGCCCCGACGCCACACGGTCGTGCCGCCGTGTTTGGCGGCGAGCGCCCGGAGCTCGCGTTCGGCGCGCTCGCGGTCGGGCGACGTGAGACGGCCGGCGACTTGCGAGGGCGGCGGGGATGGGGCGACGCCCGGGAGTCGGTCCACCGCCGCGTCCTGGTCTCGCTCCTTCGCCGTGGACTGGCGCTGGGATTTTTCAACGGCCCGGGGCTCGGCCGCCGCCGGCTGATCGCGGAATCCCTCGCGCGCGATCTGGCCGCGCGCCTCCTCCGGGCGGGGCGCCGCCTTGAGCGCGTCCGCCGACTCGCGCTTGTCCGCGGGCGCCTTCGGTGCCTCGGCATCCGGTCGCGGGCCGGCCGGCTCCGTGGGGCGCGCGGCCTTCTTCTCGCGCGCCGCCGCCGCCGGCGAAGCCGGAGCTGGTTGCGAAGCCGGAGCGGTTTGTGAACCCGGAGCTGCTTGCGACGCGGGTTCGCGCCCGGAGGTCACGGGAATCGGCGCGTCGGTGCGCGCGAATTGTCGCTGCTCGGGCATCCGCTGGAAGAGCCACACGGCGAGCACGCCGACGATGACCACCGCGGCCGCCTCGAGCGGTACTCTCACCGGCCACGGCAGGAAGAGTCGCCGCGCGAGGCGGCGGGACCACGGCTCGGGCCGCGCCGCTGTGATCACGCGGTCCACGAAGCCGACGGGCGCGCGCGCGGGCTCGATGCCGCGCACGAGCGTGACCGTCCGCCGGAACGCCTCCAGCTCGCGCCGGCACTCGGCGCAGCCACCGAGGTGGGCGTCGAGCGAAGCGCGCGCCTCGGCGTCGAGTGCCTCGTCCACCAGCGCCGAGAACTGCTCGCGGGCGTCGTGACAGGTCACGGGAAGAACCGCTCCAGCTTCGCCTTGAGGTCCATGCGCGCACGGTGCAGACGCGAGCGAACCGTGCCTGGCTCGAGGCCGAGCGTTTCGGCGATCTCGTCGTAGGAGAGCCCCTGCACGTCGCGCAGCACGACCACGATCCGCCGCTCCTCCGGCAGCGCCTCGATCGCCGCGGTGAGCGCCTGCTCCAGCTCGCTCCGCTCGAGACGCGCGGCGGCGCCGGCGTCGTCGCTCGCCAGGCGCAGCAGCGCCTCCTCGCCCTCGCGCACGCGCCGCCGCTCGCCGCCGGCGAGCCGGTTCAGGCACAGGCGCGAGGCGATCGCATAGAGCCAGGTCGAGAGCTTCGCGTCGCCGCGGAAGTCGGCGAGCGCCCGGTGGGCGCGCAGGAAGGTTTCCTGCGCGATCTCCTCGGCCTCGGCGCGATTGCCCAGCATGCGGAGCGCGACGCCGAAGACGCGGTGCTGGTAGGCGATCACCAGCTCCTCGAAGGCCGCGGCGTCGCCCCGCCGGAGCCGGTCCACCAGGTGGGGATCATCGGTCCGTCCTTCCATCCGGTTAGACCATACCGCGCGCCGGGAGTTCCGCGACGCTGCAGATTTTCGAACCGTGCTAGCCTGCTTCGCGCGCGCGGCCGGCGGCGGTCCGCGATCGGGAGGACACACGATGGAGAAGCCGGCGCGAGCGCGCGACGCGCGTCGGTCGCGCGCGTCGGTCGCATGCCGGTATACTACCGCGTCGTGACGCGACCCACCTTGCTCGTGACCGGGCTCAGCGGGCTCATCGGCACCGCCTTGCGGCGTCACCTGGGCGACCGCTACGACCTGCGCGCGCTGAACCGGCGCGCGGTCGAGGGCGTCCCGACCCACCGCGCCGACATCGCCGACCTCGACGCGATCGCGCCGGCGTTCGCCGGCGTCCAGGCGGTCGTCCACCTCGCGGCGCGCGTGGGCTCGGACGCGCCGTCGGTCGACGAGATCCTGCGCGCGAACGTGACCGGCACGTACCACGTGCTCGAGGCGGCGCGGCGCGCCGGCGTGCCACGCGTCGTCTTCGCCTCGAGCGGTGCCACGGTCAGCGCGTGCGAGCTCGACGAGCCGTATCGCTCTCTCGTCGCGGGCCGGTACGACGGCCTCCGCGGCTGGCCCATGCTGACCCACGAGACGCCGGTGCGGCCGGCCGGACTCTACGGCGCCAGCAAGGTCTGGGGCGAGGCGCTCGGCCGTCACTACGCCGACGCCCACGGCCTGTCGGTGCTCTGCGTGCGCATCGGCCGGGTCAACGCCGAGGACCGGCCGCTCGGAGCGCGCGACTTCTCCGTGTGGTGCAGCCAGCGCGACATCGTGCGGATGCTCGAGCGGTGCGTCGAGGCGCCGGCCACGCTCGTCTACGACGTCTTCTTCGCGACGTCGAAGAACCGCTGGGGCTACCGCGACCTCGCCCACGCGCGCGAGGTCCTCGGCTTCGAGCCCCTCGACTCGGCCGAAGCCTACCGCTGACCGGTCGCTTTCTTTCCCGACCCTCCACCGGGCCGGGGCGACGGCGGACAGGAAACATCCGCCCCGCTGGGGCAGGCGACGCAATCGCTCTGGATTCTCGCTATTTACGGCTCGACCGGTATTGGTTCCGGTTTTGCAGCCTTACCGCGTCAGGATTTCAAATGGGGGATTCTGGACGGCTGGCGACTGTCGAGGAAGCGGCGACCGGGGTGTTCACGGCGGTCGCGACCTCGTCGCCCGGCACCGTCACCACCGGGCGGAGACTCTCGGATTTCATCCTCGCGCAAGGCCTCATCACGCCGGAGCAGTTCGGCCAGGCAACCGCAGAGCAGAAGAAGACGAGCGAGCGGCTGGCGAGCGTGCTCGTGCGTCTGAGCTTCCTGTCCGAAGCGCAGGTGGTCGAAGCGCAGTCCCGTCACTATCGGATCCCCGCCGCCGAGATCCCCGAGAGCATCGCGCCCGAGATCCTCCGTCTCGTGTCGGCCGCGATCGCGCGCAAGCACGAAGTGATCCCGATCGGGCGCTCGGCTGGCGCGCTCACGCTGGCGATGGTGGACCCCACGAACCTCTCGGCGGTGGACGATGTCGGCTTTCGCACGGGGCTGCGCGTGTGCCCGGTCGTCGCCTGCCCGTCGCTCGTCCGCGCCGCGATCGATCTCTACTACGAGGCGCCGCGCGAGGCGCTGGCCTCGGCACTGAGCGACGCGGAGGCCGACGCGGCCGCCCTCGCCGGCGCGCTCGAGGAACGGATGTCGCCGGTCGAGCTGCGCGCCTCCGCCGATCAGGTGCCGGTGGTCCGCCTCGTCAACATGATCCTGCTCGAGGCGATTCAGCGCGGCGCGTCCGACATCCACCTGGAGCCGGGGGAGCGGAGCTTCCACGTGCGGTATCGGATCGACGGCGTGCTGCAGGACGTGATGACGCCGGCGCGCCGGCTCGAGCCTGCGGTCGTCTCGCGCATCAAGATCCTGGCGAGCCTCGACATCGCCGAGCGGCGGCTGCCCCAGGACGGGCGGATCAAGTTCCGCGATGCCTCGCGCGAGGTCGACTTCCGGGTCTCCGTCATCCCGTCGGTGTTCGGCGAGAGCGTCGTGCTCCGGGTGCTCGACACGAGCGCGCTTCGGCTCGATCTCACGGCGCTCGGCTTCGACGAGTGGAGCCTCGAGCAGTTCCACAAGGCGGTCCGGAGCCCGCACGGTCTCATCCTCGTGACGGGGCCGACGGGCTCGGGCAAGACGACGACCCTCTACTCGGCCCTGCAGACGGTGAACACCCCGGACGTGCACATCCTGACGCTCGAGGATCCGGTCGAGTACAACCTGCCGCGCGTCAACCAGGTCCAGGTCAACGACCAGATCGGCCTCAGCTTCGCGGCGGCGCTCCGCTCGTTCATGCGCCACGACCCCGACATCATCCTCGTCGGCGAGATGCGCGACGAGGAGACCGCGGCGATCGCCAACCGTGCGGCGCTCACGGGCCATCTCGTCTTCTCGACGCTCCACACGAACGACGCGCCGCAGACGATCGCGCGGCTGCGCGACATGGGGCTGCCGCCGTTCCTGCTCGCCTCGTCGCTCCGCCTCATCGTGGCGCAGCGCCTGGTACGCAAGGTTTGCGAGGAATGCCGGGAGGCGTACGAGGTCGACGAGGCGAGCCTGGTGGCGCACGGCCACACGCCGGCGGGAACCGGCCGGGTCACCCTCTGCCGGGGCAAGGGCTGCCAGGCCTGCGGCTTCACGGGCCTCAAGGGCCGGATCGCGCTCTACGAGGTGATGCCGATCACCAAGGAGCTGCGCGACCTGATCATGCAGAACGCCTCCCCCGCGGAGATCGGCAAGGTCGCCCGCGACCAGGGTATGCGGACGCTGCGCGAGGCCGGCCTGCTCAAGGCCGTCCAGGGCGTCACGCCCCTCCAAGAGGTGCTGCGCGTCACCTCCGAGTAGCTCGCCACCGCGAGGCCGAACACCGGTCGGCCACCGTCGTGTACAGTAGAAGCATGGCGTGCCGCATCGCCCTCGTACTCCTGTTGATCCTCACGGCCTGGCCCTCACCCGCGGGGGCGGAGACCGTGGACGAGGTCGTGCGCGGTCTGGAAGGCGCGTACGGCCGCATGCAGGACCTCAAGGGAGAGTTCGCGCAGACCGCCTTCAACAAGAGCCTCAACCAGTCGATCCCCGCCCGCGGCGCGGTCTTCATGAAGCGGGGCGGCAAGCTCCGCTGGGAGTACTCGGAGCCGACGCCCCAGGAGATCGTCTCGGACGGCAAGACGCTCTGGATCTACACCCCGACGCTCAACCAGGTGAACGTCGGCGCGGCGCCGGAGGCGCTGGCGGGCCCCGCGGGGAGCTTCCTGGCAGGCCTCGGCCGGCTGCGCGAGCACTTCCAGGTGCGCTTCCTGAACCCCGCCCAGCCGCGCGACGGCGACGGCAACTGGGTGCTCGACCTCACGCCGAAGCAGCCGCTGCCCACGCTCACGCGGCTGGTCCTCGCCGCGGACCCGCGGACGTTCGAACTGCGCAAGGCCGTCACCTACGACCAGTTCGAGAACACGGTCACGATGCAGTTCACGAAGCTCGCCGTCAACACCGGTCTCGCCGACCGCCTCTTCACGTTCGTGCCGCCGCCGGGCGTCGCGACCGTGCCGCTCCGCTGACGACCGCCGTGGCCGCCGAGAACTCCTTCGACATCGTCTGCAAGATCGACATGCAAGAAGTGACGAACGCGCTCGATCAGACCCGGCGCGAGATCGAGACCCGCTACGACCTCAATGGGACCAAGAACGAGGTCACGCTCGACGAGACCGACCTCGTCGTGACGGCCCCCGACGAGATGAAGCTCAAGGCGGTCGTGGACATCCTCCAGTCGAAGCTCCACCGCCGCGGCGTGCCGCTGAAGGCGCTCACCTACGGCACGGTCGAGCCGGCGGCGGGCTCCCAGCTCCGCCAGAAGATCGGCCTGCAGCAGGGGATCCCGATGGAGAAGGCCCGGGAGATCGTGCGGCTCATCAAGGACCAGAAGCTCAAGGTGCAGGCCGCGATCCAGGAGGACCAGGTGCGCGTGTCTGGCAAGAGCCGGGACGATCTGCAGACGGTGATGGCGCTCGTGCGCGCGCAGGAGCTCGGCATCGCGGTGCAGTTCGCGAACCTCCGGAGCGTGTGACCGGCATGCGCGTCCACCTCACCACGCTCGGCTGCCCGAAGAACCAGGTGGACTCCGAGCTGATGGCGGGCGCGCTCGCCGAGGCCGGCTTCCTGCTCGCCGAGCGGGCCGAAGACGCCGAGTGCCTCGTCGTCAACACGTGCGCCTTCATCGATCGCGCGCGGGAGGAGTCGGTGCAGACGATTCTCGAGCTCGCCCGGCTCAAGGAGCGCGGCCGCTGTCGCGCGCTGATCGTCACCGGGTGCCTCACGCAGCGCTACGGCGCGGAGATCCTCACGGAGCTGCCCGAGGTGGACGGCATTCTCGGCACCTCCAACCTGACCGCCATCGTGGACCTGGTTCGCCAGGCGCAGAACCGGCACGACTGGGCGACGGCGGCGCCGCCGGGGTACCTCTACGACTCGACCCAGCCGCGCCTGCTCACGGCGAAGGTCCCGTACGCGTACGTGAAGATCGCCGAGGGGTGCGACATGGGCTGCACCTTCTGCGCGATCCCCCAGTTCCGGGGCGGCCACCGGAGCCGCGCGCTCGCCGACATCGTCCGCGAAGTGGACGGGCTCGCCGCGCGCGGCGTCCAGGAGGCCATCCTCGTCTCGCAGGACACGCTCGCCTACGGACGGGACCTCGCGGGCAACGGCGACATCGCCGACCTGCTGCACGCGCTCGGCGAGACGCGGATGCCCTGGATCCGGCCGATGTACCTGCACCCGGCGCACGTCAACGACCGCCTGCTCGACAAGTTCGCGCGCGCGCGGATCGTGCCGTACGTGGACATGCCCGTGCAGCACGGCGACGACGGCGTGCTGCGCGCGATGCGGCGCGCGGTCACCGCGCGGCGGATGACGGAGATCGTCGGGCAGTTCCGCGCGGCGATGCCCGACCTCACGCTGCGCACGACCGTGCTCGTCGGCTTTCCCGGCGAGACGCCCGCCGCCTTCGAGAATCTGATGGTGTTCCTCGACGAGGCGCGGTTCGACCGCCTCGGCGTGTTCACCTACTCGCCGGAGGACGGCACACCCTCTCCCGCGTACCCCGACCAGGTCGATCCCGAGGTCGCCGCCGAGCGCGCGGCCGCGGTGCAGGACCGCCAGGACGCGATCTCGTGGGAGGCCAACGCCAGGCTCGCCGGCGCGGTGGTGGAGGTGCTGGTGGACGGGCCGAGTGAGGATCCCGCGTTCGCGTGGGAGGGGCGCACCGCCGGCCAGGCGCCCGAGATCGACGGCGTCGTCTACCTCCGCGACCGCGCCGCCTTCACGCCGGGGCGCTTCGCGCGCGCGCGCATTGCCCGTGTGGAAGGCTCCGAGCTCGTCGGCGAGCGGGCATAGTGACGTGGGGGGGG
>JBOHQB010000326.1:0-2127 GCA_050731995.1 Candidatus Rokuibacteriota bacterium | reverse complement strand
CGGCGAGCGCCTCGCGCGCCGCGAGGAGCGCCATCCGGTCCGCGCGCGAGCGCCGCGGCGAGCCCGCGATGCTGCCGGGGACCTCCGCGGCGATCCGGCAGCGGAAGCCGTCGGTGTCGATCAGGGTGAGCGGGCGGATCGCGCACGTGCCGGCGGCGATGCCGTCCCAGAACGCCTTGACGCCGACGCCGAAGGGACTGACGGCGCCGAGGCCTGTGACGAGGACGCGTCTCATTCCCGCCCGAGTCGGGCCGCGACGTACCGCGACAGCGTGTCGAGCGAGACGAAGTGTCCCGCGAGGTCCTCCGACTCGTCCATCGCGAGGCCGAAGCGCTCCTCGATCGCGATCGACAGCTCGATGAAGTCGAGCGAATCGAGCCCGATCGAGCCCTCGACTCCCTTCGGCAGGGGGGTCGTCTCACCCACCTCGGCCGCGCGGCGCGGGTCGAACTTGAGCCGCGTTACCAAGATGGTCTTCAGCTCGTCCACGATCTCCTTGGGTTCCATGCGCCTCCCGGCCGTTTATCGTCCCACGTTTAGGGCCCGGCCGCAGCCCCGAGGCCGGGCCCGCGCGCCCGCGCCAAGCCGAGCGCGATGAGCGGCGCGCACGCCAGCGTTTCGCCCGCGCGCCGGCGGACCTCGCGGACGGCCTCGACGGAGAGGCTCGCCGGCGCGACATCGCTTTCGCCCGGCTCCAGCACCGCGCAGGCGGCCGCCTCGGTCAACGGCCGGCCCGTGAGCCGCCGGCCCCGGGCCCAGAGCTCGCGACACGCGTCGAAGGTCTCCACGGCGACGACGAGCGCCCGGCCGCACCGGCCGCGGTCGAGCAGACGGCCGGCATGGGCGAGCGCCTCGCCCGCCGCGGCAGCGCCGCCGATGAAGATCGCGTACGCGCCGGACAATCCGAACTCTATGGCGACCTCGGCCGGCACCGCGCTCGGCGCCGTGTACGGAAAGAAGACCGCGCCGGGTGCCTGGATGAACGCGGCGTTCGAAGCGCCGTAGGCGGCCGCCGTGACATAGACGAGGCCCGTCGCGCTGCCTCGGATCGCGTCACGACCGAGGCCGGCGTCGCGCAGCGCCGCCTCCACCGCTGCGATACCGAGCAGGCACTCGCGCGTGGCGCGCCGGAACCGCTCGCCGCCTCTCTCGCCGCCGAGAGGCGGCGGGGTGAGCACGAGCACGTCGCCCGCGCGCGCCGCGGCGTCCCCGTCACCCGGCAGCGCGGCGATCCCGTCGCCCCAGGCCGTGAGCACGCCGACCCCGGCCACGCGCGTCACGCCCCGCCCTCCAGCACGAGCGCCGCGTTGCAGCCGCCGAATCCGAGCGAGGTCGACAGGCTCACGCGCGTCCCCACGGCGCGGGGCGCGCCTACGACGTGATCGAGCTGGCACGCCGGGTCCGGCGCCTCCAGGCCGAGCGTCGGCGGCACGACCGAGTGACGTGCGGCGAGCAGGCACATGATCGCCTCGAGCGTCGCGGCCGCGCCCATCGTGTGGCCCAGCGCGCCCTTGATCGAGTTCACGGGCACGGATCCGGCGCGCGCGCCCAGCGCACGGCCGAGCACGGCCGCCTCGATCCGGTCGTTCAGCGGCGTCGCCGTGCCGTGGGCGCTCACAAAGTCCACGTCGGCGGTGGCGACGTCCGCCTCCGCGAGCGCGACACGGATCGCCTCGGCGAGCCCCCGGCCCTCCGGGTCGGGCGCGGCGATGTGCGAGCCGTCGCTCGTGCTGGCGTGACCCAGGAGCCGTCCGAGCACGGGGCCGCGCGTGTCGCCGTCGCGAGCCATCAGAACGAGGGCCCCCGCCTCGCCGAGGAGCAGCCCGCTCCGCCGCCGGTCGAAGGGCCGCACGCGCTCGCGGGTGAGCGAGCGGAGGGCGTCGAAGCCGCGCATGACGAAGCGGCAGAGGATGTCGTAGCCACCCGCGACGACGAGATCGGCCCGGTCGTCGCGCAGCCACTCGGCGGCGAGGCCGAGCGCCGTCGCGCCCGACGCGCACGCGGTCGACACGGTCAGCACGGGTCCGCGCGCGCCCAGGTCGCGGGCAAGCGCCCGGGCCGGCGCGTCGTAGAGGGCGCCCGCCGCGCGCCGGAGCCGGCGGTCGCCCGCCATCGCCCGCTCGAGCT
>JBOHQB010000325.1:0-2553 GCA_050731995.1 Candidatus Rokuibacteriota bacterium | reverse complement strand
ACGTGCGCCACCGCAATCGTGATCCCCCGCTCCCGCTCTTCCGGCGCGTTGTCGATCGACCCGTACTCCCGCACCGCAATCTGCTTGTTCTTCGTGTGCAGCACCTTCGTGATCGCCGCCGTCAGCGGCGTCTTGCCGTGATCAATGTGCCCAATCGTCCCCACGTTCACGTGCGGCTTCGTCCGCTCGTACTTCGCCTTCGCCATGGCCTCCTCCGACTCCTCGCTCTCAGCGGGTTCCGGCCCGGGCGGGCGGTTTGCCGGCGACCTTCGCCATGACCTCTTCGGCGATCGACGGCGGAACCTCCTCGTACCGAGCGAACTGCATCGTGTACGTCGCGCGTCCCTGGGTCATCGATCGCATCTCGGTCGCGTAACCGAACATCGTCGCGAGCGGGACCTGGGCGCGGATCACCTGCGAGCCGCTCCGCGCCTCCATCGAGACGATCCGGCCACGCCGGCTGTTGAGGTCGCCCACGATCGCGCCCATGTACTCCTCGGGGGTCACGACCTCGACGTCCATGACGGGCTCGAGGAGCGCGGGCTTGGCCTTCCGGCACGCCTCCTTGAAGCCCATCGAGGCGGCGATCTTGAACGCCATCTCGGACGAGTCCACGTCGTGGTACGAGCCGTCGGTCAGCCGGACCTTGATGTCCACGATCGGGTAGCCGGCGAGCACGCCCGTGTCCAGCGCCTCGCGAATGCCCTTCTCGACCGCGGGGATGTACTCCTTCGGGATCGCGGCGCCGACGATCTCGTTCTCGAACGCGAAGCCCTCGCCGGGGTTCGGCTCGACCTCGAGGTAGACGTCGCCGTACTGGCCGCGGCCGCCCGTCTGGCGCACGAACTTGCCCTGCGCCTCGGCGGGCTTGCGGATCGTCTCGCGATACGCGACCTGCGGCTTGCCGATGTTGGCCTCGACCCTGAACTCGCGCAGGAGCCGGTCGACGATGATCTCCAGGTGCAGCTCGCCCATCCCGTGGATGAGCGTCTGCGACGTCTCCTCTTCCGTCGTCACTCGGAAGGTCGGATCCTCCAGCGCGAGCCGCTGGAGCGAGAGCCCGAGCTTCTCCTCGTCCGCCTTCGTCTTCGGCTCGATCGCGACCGCGATCACCGGCTCGGGGAAGGTCATGGACTCCAGCACGATCGGCCGATCGGGATCGCACAGCGTGTCACCCGTGGTCGTGAGCTTGAGCCCGATGGCGGCCGCGATGTCCCCGGCCGCGACGGACTCGACCGCCTCTTCCTTGTTCGCGTGCATCCGGAGCAGCCGCCCGATGCGCTCCTTCTTGTCCTTGGTCGAGTTGTACACGCCCGAGCCCGCATCCAGCGTTCCGGAGTACACGCGGAGAAAGACGAGCTGGCCGACGTGCTGATGGCTCATGATCTTGAACGCCAGCGCGGCGAACGGCTCGTCGTCGGCCGGCTTGCGCTCCTCCTCCGCGCGGGTCTCGGGGTTGATCCCCTTGACCGGCGGAATGTCGAGCGGCGAGGGCAGGTAGTCCACGACGGCGTCGAGCAGCGCCTGCACGCCCTTGTTCTTGAACGAGGCGCCGCAGAGCACCGGGGAGAGGGTCATCCCGATCGTGCCCTTCCGCACGGCGGCCTTGAGCTGATCGACGGTGATCGCCTCGCCGTGGACGTACTTCTCCATCAGGTGCTCGTCCACCTCGGCGAGCCCTTCGATCATCTTCTCCCGGTACTCCCTGACCTGCTCGCGCAGGTCTCCGGGGATCTCGGTCTTCGTGAACTCCTTGCCGAGCGTGTCGTCGCGCTCGTCCCACACGAGCGCGACTTCGTCGATCAGGTCGACGAGACCGCAGAACCCGTCCTCGCGTCCGATCGGAATCTGGACGGCGACGGGATGTGCGCCGAGCCGATCGCGGAGCATGTCGAGGCAGCGATAGAAGTCCGCGCCGACCCGGTCCATCTTGTTGACGTAGACGATCCGGGGCACGGAATACTTGTCCGCCTGGCGCCACACGGTCTCGGTCTGCGGCTCGACGCCCGACACGGCGTCGAGGATCGCGACCGCGCCGTCGAGGACCCGCAGCGACCGCTCCACCTCGACGGTGAAGTCGACGTGGCCGGGCGTGTCGATGATGTTGACCCGGCAGTCGCCCCAGAAGCATGTCGTCGCGGCGGAAGTGATGGTGATCCCCCGCTCCTGCTCCTGGACCATCCAGTCCATCGTCGCGGTGCCTTCGTGGACTTCGCCGATCTTGTGCGAGCGCCCTGTGTAGTAGAGGATCCGCTCGGTCGTCGTCGTCTTGCCCGCGTCGATGTGGGCCATGATGCCGATGTTGAGTGTCTTATCCAGCGAGAACTGCCGCTCCACGTCCTGCTCCTTGGCCTTTCCAGCCGAACCCCGCGGGGCTCGTACATGCGACGAGGGGGGTCAGGCTGCGGCCCCCCTCGTCGTCGAAATGTCCCGCTACCAGCGGTAGTGCGCGAACGCCTTGTTGGCCTCCGCCATCTTGTGAGTGTCTTCTCGCTTCTTCACCGCCGTCCCGCGGTTGTTGGCCGCGTCCAGCAACTCCGCCGACAGCTTCTC
>JBOHQB010000324.1:0-1962 GCA_050731995.1 Candidatus Rokuibacteriota bacterium | reverse complement strand
GGCGTCATGCGACCTCCTCCGAGGCGCTGCCCTGGTCCAGACCGGCGAGCCGCGCGAGCGCCCGCGCGACGTACACGCGCACGAGGCGCTTGCGGTAGGGATGCGGGAAGTCCGTATTGTCGAGCGGCTTCGCGGGCCCCGCCGCGGCATCGGCGGCGCGGGTGATCGTCTCGGGCGTGAGCCGCTCGCCGACGAGCACGGCCGCCACCCCCGGCGTCTCGCGCGGCATCGAGGCGACGGCGCCGAGCACGATGCGCGCCTCGCGGACGACGTCGCCCTCCAGCCGGACCGCGACCGCCACGCCGAGCACCGGAAAGTCGAACGAGCCGCGCCGGCGCAGTTTCAGATACGTCGATGCCCAGCCGTCCGCCGGCGGCAGCAGGATCTCGGTCACAATCTCGTCGGGGCGCCTGGCAAGATAGGCAATGCCGTCGTCCTGGTAGAGGGCCGCCATCGGGATCACGCGCTCGCTCTTGGATCCTGCCACGCGCACGCGCGCGCCGAGCGCCCAGAGAACCGGAGCGGTGTCGGAGGACGACACGGCCCAGCAGCGCGAGCTGCTCGGCGCGACGAGGCAGATGTCGCCGTCCTTCTTCATGCAGAAGCCCGCCGCTTCTCGCCACTCGTGCGTCTGGTTGTAGTAGTTGCAGCGCGTGTCCACGCACACGTTGCCGCCGAGCGTGCCCATGTTGCGGAGCTGGGGCGACGACACGAGCCCCGCGGCCGTCGCGAGCGCCGGGTAGTCCCGGGCGAGCATCGCGTGGCTCGCGACGGCGGTAAGGGTCGTCATCGCGCCGACGCTGAGCCCCTCGCGCGGCGTGCCGCGCACGCCGGTGAGCTCCCGGATCTGGCGCAGTCCGACGAGCACCGACGGCTCGAACTGGCGGCGCTTGAGGTTCGGGAAGAGATCGGTGCCGCCGGCGACGACCATCGCCTGGGCGCCGTGCTCGGCGAGGGCGCGTGTCGCGTCCGCGACCGTGCGCGGCACGACGTAGGTGAACGGCTGTAGCCGCATCATGGCGCGGCCGTCTCCCCCGGATCCGCGCCCGCCCCCGCGGGGTCAGAAAAAGGTCGCACGGCAACCGGATCGGCGGGTTCTCCGAACGCCGACTCGACCACGATCGGCGCCTTGAAGGTGAAGAGCGGCAGCTTCTCGGGCCCGACGCGCGGGGCCTTCCCCTGCCGCTTCAGCTCGAGGCCGCGGAGGATCTTCTCAGGCGTGATCGGCACCTCGTCCACACGGACGCCGACTGCGTGGTAGATCGCGTTCGCGATCGCGGGGATCACGGGCAAGAGCGGCCCCTGCCCCGCCTCCTTGGCGCCGAACGGCCCCTCGGGGTCGTCCGTCTCGACGAGGAAGGTGTGGATCTCGGGCGTCTCGAGCGTCGTCGGACTCTTGTATTCCAGCATCGAGGGCTGCTTGTGCAGCCCCTTGCGGAACACCTGCGCCTCCATCAGCGCCTCGCCGATCCCCATGTACACGGAGCCTTCGACCTGTCCCTCCGCGAGCAGCGGGTTCAGCGCGCGGCCGATGTCGTGGCCGATCCACACGTCGTCGAGCGTGACCTCGCCCGTGTCCTGGTCCACCGTCAGCTCGACGACGGACGCCGAGTACGAGTAGCAGGGCGACGGGCCGACGCCGCCGCCCTTGTACTTGCCGGCGCGCTTGGGCGGCGCGTAGGAGCCGGGGAAGGCGAGCACGCCGTGCATCGCCTCTCCCAGCTCGACCGCCCGGGCGAACGGCACCGCATTCTCCCAGTCGTCGGGGACGCCGACTGCGCGCTCGCGCGCGACGAGCGCCTCGACGGGGACCGCGAGCTTGGCCGCGACCGCCTTGAAGATCGCCGCGCGCAGACGCCCGGAGGCCTGGAGCGCCGCCTGGCCGCACATGAGCGTCACGCGCGAGGAGTACGAGCCGAGATCCACGGGCGTGAGGCTCGTGTCGGCCGGATGCACGTGCAC
>JBOHQB010000323.1:0-5883 GCA_050731995.1 Candidatus Rokuibacteriota bacterium | reverse complement strand
GGCTTCCGGACCTGGTCGCGCAAGACGTCGTTCCCGCGCGACCCGGTCGGGCGGTGGACCGTGGACGTCGTGACGGACGGGGGCCAGCTCATCGGCCGCCTCAGCTTCCGGGTCGTCGCGTGACGCGTCGGCGTGCGCTGCTCGTCGCCGCGCTGCTGAGCGCGACCGTCGGCTGCGCGGCCCACGCGCAGGCGCCCGCGCGCGCCCTCCACGTCGTCATCGTCTCGATCGACGGCCTCCGCCCCGAGTTCTACCTCGACGACGCGTATCCGGCCCCCGAGCTGCGTGCGCTCGTGAAGGCGGGCAGCCACGCGCGGGCCGCGGAGGGAGTCTTCCCCAGCGTGACCTATCCCAACCACGCCACGATCGTCACCGGCGTGAGGCCGGACCGTCACGGCGTCCTCTACAACGTCATCCCGGGACCGCTCGGCGAGCGCACGCGATGGTACGAGGAGTCGTCGGATCTGAAGGCGCCGCCGATCTGGGAGTGGGCGCGCGCGGCCGGGCTCGCGACGGCGGCCGTGTCGTGGCCGGTCACCGCGGGCGCGCGCATCGACCTACTGCTGCCCGAGCGCGACTACTACGCACAGAAAGAGCCGCTCGAGCGGCTGCGCGCCTCGGCCACGCCGGGGCTCTTCGAGCGCCTCGGCGTGACGCCGGGCCCGGAGATGTTCAAGGACGTCGTCCGCTGGGACGCGTTCCTCGCGGAGACGGCCGCCGCGATGATCCGCCAGGCGCGACCGCGCCTGCTCCTCCTGCACCTGGTGCAGACCGACTACTTCCAGCACCGCGCCGGGCGTGACGGCGCCGAGGTGAAGCCGGCCCTGGCTCGCCTGGACGCCCACGTGGGCGCGCTGCGGCACGCGCTGGGCGAGGCCGGCCTCGCCGACCGCACGGTGCTCATCGTCACCGGCGATCACGGCTTCGAAGACGTGACGCAGGTCGTGCACCCGAACGTGGCCCTCACGAGGGCCGGGCTCCGCGGCTGTCCCGCCGTCGGCGACGGCTGGCGCGCAACCGCGCACGTCGCCGGCGGCTCCGCGGCGATCCTCGTGAACCCGCGCGGCGACGTCGCCGCGACGGCCGCCGCGGAGGCGGCGCTCCGCGCCGAGGCGGCCGACCGCTACACGGTGCTCACGCGGCGCGAGCTCGACGCTCTCGGCGCGATGACGGACGCCGCCCTCGCGATCGAGGCGGCGCCCGGCCACACCGTCGGCGGCGCGTGCCGGGGCGCGCTCGTCCGGTCCGGTGGGGGCGGGCAGCACGGCTATCTCCCGTCGCGGCCGCGCATGGCGACGGGCTTCGTCGCCGCGGGCGCCGGCGTGCGCGCCGGCGTCGCCCTCGAGCGCGTCCGGCTCGTGGACGTGGCGCCGACCGCTGCGCGGCTCCTGGCTCTCGCGGCTCCCGCCGTCGACGGGCGCGTGCTGGCGGAGATCCTCGAGTGAGCGCCCCCGAGCTGTTCGACACCCACGCGCACCTGCACTTCCCGGAGTTCGCCGACGACCTCGACGCGGTGCTGACACGCGCGCGGGCCGCGGGGGTGCGGCGGATGGTGACGATCGGCACCGACGTCGAGACGTCCCGCGCCGCGATCGCGCTGGCGGTACAGGAGCCCGACGTCTGGGCGTCCGTCGGCGTCCACCCGCATCACGCGGGCGAGGCGAGCGAGGCCGACTTCGCCGAGCTCGAGCGGCTGGCGGCGGAGTCGCGCGTCGTCGCGGTGGGCGAGATCGGGCTCGACTTCTTCCGCAACCTCTCGCCCCGCGACGTGCAGGAGGACGCCCTGCGCCGCTCGGTCGACCTCGCACGGCGCGCGCGGAAGCCCGTGCTGATCCACTGCCGCGACGCCCACGCCGAAACGCTGGCGATCCTCGAGAACGAACGTGTCGCCGAGGTCGGCGGCATCATGCACTGCTTCTCCGGCGACGTCGCCGTCGCGCGCCGCTGCCTCGACCTCGGGTTGCTCGTCTCCCTCGCCGGACCCGTGACCTATCCCAACGCGCGCGCGCTTCCCGACGTCGCGCGCTTCGTGCCCGCCGACCGCCTCGTCGTCGAGACCGATTGCCCGTTCCTGCCCCCGCAGGGCCATCGCGGCAAGCGCAACGAGCCGGCGTATCTCACGCTCACGGCGGGGCGTGTCGCCGAGCTGCGCGGCGAGCCCTTATCGGATCTCGCCCGCCGCATGTCCGACAACGCCCGTGCGCTCCTGCGCATCCCCTGAGGCGGCGGTGGGGCTGCGCGACGTCGGGTTCTGGGCCCGTGCCCGTGTCGGCATGGTCGTCGCGCGCGCCCTCGATCGCGGGCGCCGGCCCCTGGCGCCGCCCGCGCCGCTCGAGGAGGTGCTGCGCGGCCCCCTGACGCCGCCGGCGCTGACGCGCCTGCTGGAGGGGCGCGACAACGCCGCGCGCGAGGCCGCGCTCAGCCGATACTTCCTGGCGCGCGCGATGCCGTTCTCGCGTCACCGGTTCCGGACGTTCGAGGGGAGCGGCGAGAACTTCAGCGTGGACGTGGGCTCGGGCGACCGCGTGCTGCTCCTGATCGCCCACCACGACGCGGTGCCGGGCAGCCCCGGCGCGAACGACAACGCGGCCTCGGTCGCGATCTTGCTGACGCTGCTCGAGCGGCTCGTGACCCGCGCGCCCACGCGGCTGCGCGTGCGCCTGCTCTTCCCGGCGTGCGAGGAGCTGGGCTACGTCGGCGCGCGCGCCTACGCGCGCACGCTCGATCCGCGCGGGGTCGTGGGCGCGCTGAGCCTGGAGCTTCCGGGTGTGGGCGACAGCCTCGCGCTGTGGGACGCGACGGAGGAGACCGAGTTCCTGGGGCGCGTCGGCGGGGCGTTCGAGAGCCTCGGCTGGCGGCGCGACGAGCGCTATCACGTCGTCCCGCGGATCCCCATGTTCGGCTCCGATCACCGCGCCTTCGCGCCGTTCGGCATCCCGGCGTACGGGCTCACCGCGGTGCCGACGACGGAGGTCGAGGCGCTGCGGAGCTTCATCTTCCACCCGGTGCGCGCGGTCCTCGGACGCGTCCGGCGACCCGTGCCCTTCGACACCTACCACACGCACCGGGACACGAGCGCCACGCTCGACCCCGCGGCGCTCGACCGCATGGGCGTGGCGCTGGACGCAGTGATCGCGGAGCTCGGGGGCTAGCGCGCGAGCCGGATCAGGAGGCGGCGGCTCCGCTCGGCCTCGCTCGCGGGCACGAGCACGACGACCTCGCCCTGCGAGCCGATCGTGAACGGATGCACGGAGTGGGCGATCCGGGAGCGGAGCAGCGTCGGGATCCCCTCGCTCTCGAAGAGGCTCTTCACGACGACGGCCTCGGCACTGTCGCAGCGGTGCACGGAGACGAGCCGGCGCTCGTCGGGCGGCTCGATCCTCACACCGGGGAACGGGATGATCTTCGCGCGGCGGGGCATGCCCCTATCTTAGTAGAATCCACGACGCAGGAGGAGGTGGCGTCATGGACAAGTTCGAGTACTTCAGCGGCACGCCGGAGGTCGGCATCGTCCCGCGGGCGCCGCACTCGGGGCCGCTCATCCGTCACGTCTACGAGCAGGAGCACGGCCGCGGCGGCTTCGCGGGCAAGGTGAGCCACACCTACCACCTCTACCCCCCGACCAACTGGCTGCCGGGCGAGACGAAGACGCTCGGCGCCTGGGCACCGGCGTGGGAGTCGCCGCTCCGGCCGATCGGTGGCCAGCACCTGGCGCTCCGCATGGCGCCGAGCGTGCCGGGGCAGGACGTCTACCGGGCGATGGCGCGTGTCGTCGCCAATGCGACGGCGGCGATGAACGTGACGGCGCCGACCCAGCCGATGGACTACTTCTTCGAGCACCACGGCGCGACCATGGTCTACTTCGTCCACGCCGGCCGCGGCACGCTCGAGACGACCTTCGGCCCGATCGAGTACGGCAAGGGCGACTTCCTCATCGTCCCCAAGGGCGTCACGCACCGGTTCGAGCTGGGAGCCGGGGAGCACTACTACTGGATGTACGAGTCCTTCGCCGGCGACCCGGAGAAGTCCGAGTCGCCGACGACCGGGCAGTTCATCACCCACAGCCGGAGCGACTACCGCTTCCCGCGGACGCTCGACACGCGCAACGAAGCCGGCCGCTTCGAGATCGTCTCCAAGGTGGACCGCGTCTATACCCGCAGGGTGCACCCGACGAACTCCTTCGACGTCGTCGGCTGGCGCGGCGACTATCTCCCGTACAAGTTTGCCGTCGAGGACGTGCGCCCGCTCGTCGCCGACCGCTCGCACGTGCCGCCCTCCGGCCACACGATCTTCAAGCTGCCCGGCTGCTATCTCTGCGTCTTCACCGTGCGCTCGGTGGAGAAGGAAGGCATGTGGCTGCCCTTCTTCCACAGGAACCTCGACTATCTCGAGACCCTCGGCTATCACTTCGGCGACTTCTTCAGCGGCGGCGGTGTCGTGCAGCCCGGGATGGTGACGCTCCATCCGGTCGGGCTCCCGCACGGGCCGAAGCCGAAGTCGCTGGAAGCGTTCCTCGACGGGAAAAACCCGAGCGTGCACAAGGAAGTCGGCATCATGGCCGACTTCGCCAATCCGACCGAAGTGTCAGAATGGGCCGTCGGCCTCGCCGAGCCGGAGTACATGAAGGCGTGGTCCGCTTACACGACCGACCCGCGCTTCACGCACCGGCCGGACCGTCTCGCCGAGGTGCGCGCGGCCGCCGAGCGCCTCGCCGATACGCGCGACACGCTGCGCCCGCCAACGGAGTAATGGTAGCGGCCGAGATCGCGTTCGACCTGCGCGATCTGCCGGACGATTTCTACGAGGACCCGTTCCCGTACTATCACCGGCTGCGCGCGCACGCGCCCGTGCATCGGTGTCCCGACGGCTCGTACTTCCTGACGCGCTACAACGACGTCGTCGCCGTCTACCAGGACCACGCGCACTTGTCCTCCGACAAGCGCGTGGAGTTCCAGCCGAAGTTCGGCGACTCGCCCCTCTTCGAGCACCACACGACGTCCGTCGTCTTCCGCGACCCGCCCGACCACACGCGCATCCGGAAGCTCTTCGCGCCCGCGTTCACGCCGAAGGCCCTCGCCGCGCTCGAGCCCCGGATCGAGCGGCTCGTGGACCGGCTGCTCGACGCGTGCGCCGCGCGCGGCGGCATGGACGTCGTGGAGGACTTCGCGGTCGCCATCCCCGTGCAGCTCATCGGCGACATGCTCGGTATTCCCCCGGACGAGCGCGAGCCCCTGCGCGCCTGGTCGCTCGCGATCCTGGGCGCGCTCGAGCCCGCGCCGGAGCGGGAGCGCCTGGATGCCGGTAACCGGGCCGTCGAGGAGTTCAAGGACTATCTGCGCCGGCTCATCCACGAGCGGCGGACGCGTCCGTCGCAGGACCCGGGCGAGATCCTGAGCGCGCTCATCGCCGCGGAGGACGCGGGTGAGCGGCTGACGGAGGTGGAGCTGCTCCACCAGTGCATCTTTCTCCTGAACGCGGGCCACGAGACGACGACGAACCTGATCGCCAATGGCGTGCAGGCGCTGCTGGAGCACCGGGCTCAGTGGGAGCGGCTGCGCCGAGAGCCCGGGCTGATCACGCCCGCCGTGGAAGAATTGCTGCGCTACCAGTCACCGAACCAGCTCGGCAACCGCCGCACGCTGACGGCCGTGAAGGTGGGCGGTATCGAGCTGCCCGAAGGCGCGCTCATCACGCTCGGCATCGGCGCCGCCAACCGCGATCCCGCGCAGTTCCCCGAGCCCGATCGACTCGACATCGCGCGCAGCCCCAACCGCCACATCGCCTTCATCACCGGCATCCACGCCTGCGCCGGCATGTGGCTGGCGCGCATGGAGGGCCGCGTCGCGCTCGGGCGTCTCGTCCAGCGCTTCCCCGATCTGAAGG
>JBOHQB010000322.1:0-5333 GCA_050731995.1 Candidatus Rokuibacteriota bacterium | reverse complement strand
GCCCGGCAGCCCGGCGGCGCCCGCCGCGCCCGCGGCCCCACGCGCCGCCGCGCCGGCGCCCGGAGAACCGAGATCATGAACCGACGCGTGCGGCTCGTCGTTTCGGTGGTGCTCACCGCCGGGGTCGTCGCGTGCGGGACGCCGCAACCCCCGAAGCAGCCCAGAGCGGCGGCCCCCCCCGCGCCCCCCGTGCCAGGGCAGCAGACCGGGCTCCTGCCACAGGTGCCCGCGCTGCCCGAGCCGACGGGCTCGAGGTACGAGGCCAAGGGGCGCCGCGACCCGTTCCAGATCATCGAGCGCGTCGAGGGCCCGGGCGGTCAGTCCGTGGCGTCGGCGAGGCTGACCGGCATCGTCCGCGGGCAGCAGACGCTCGCGCTCGTCGAAGCGCAGGATGGTATCGGTTACATCCTCAAGACCGGGGACACGCTGTTCGACGGCCGCGTCGTCGAGATCGGCTCGGACAGTGTCGTGTTTGCCGTGACGGCAAAGCCCGGCTCCACCACCCCCAACCGAGTGGTTCTAAGACTGGCGGCGAACTAATGATGCACAGGGGATTCGTGAGCTTTGGCGTTGTGCTCCTGATGCTGGCTTCGGCGGCGCTCCCCGCGGGCGCGCAGGCCCCCTCCACGCTCGTTGAGCTCAACGACGTGACGGTCACGACCCAGCCCGACACGGTCACGGTGACCGTGAAGACCTCGGGTCCGGCGAGATATCATGCCGAGCTGCTGGACTCGCCGAGCCGGCTGGTCATGGACTTCGAGGGAACGGTCTACCGGTGGCGCCCGACGCCGCTCAGGGTCGGAACCGAGCCGCTCACGCAGGTGCGGGGCAGCCAGTTCAAGCGTGGCGTGTCCCGCCTGGTCGTCGAGCTGACCCGCAAGGTCGGCTACATCATCCGCGAAGACGCGGACGGTCTCACGCTGGTCATCCCGACATCGGCGCTCGCGGCCGACGTTGACAAGCCCAAGGCCTCCGCGCCGGCACCGACCAAGCCGCCGGCCGAGCCTCTCCGCATCGCTCAAGCGCAGACCGCGCCGCGGATGGCCCAGGCCCCGACGGCGCCGTCCCCGACGCCGCCCGCTCCGGCGGACGGGCCGAAGCTGATCTCGCTCGACTTCAAGGACGCCGACGTCGTGAATCTGCTGAGGATCCTCGCCGCGGAGAGCACGCGCAACATCGTCATCGGTGACGACGTGAAGGGCAAGATGTCGATCACGCTCCGTAACGTGCCGTGGCAGCTGGCGCTCGACACGGTTCTCGAGGCCCGCAGCCTCGTGAAGGTGGAGAAGGAGGGCGTGCTGAGAATCGTGTCGTCGGACCAGCTCGCCAAGGAGCGCGAGTCGATGCGGCGCCTCGAGGAGGCCAAGCTCAAGGCCGAGACCGAGATCCGCACGAAGATCGCCGAGGCCCAGGCCAAGGAGCAGGAGGTCGCGCTCCGCAGGGCCGTCGCCGAGGCTGCGGCGGCCGAGGCCGTGAGGCGCGGGCCTCTGACAGAGGAGACGATCCGGCTCAAGTACGCGGATCCCGACGAGGTCGTGAAGACGCTCCAGGGCATCCTCGGACTCGCCGCCGGCGGAGCCGCCCCGGCCGGCGCGCCAGTCCCGGTTCCGGGGTGGGGAGGCGCAGTCAGCGGGCCGGGCGGGCCGGGCGTGATCCCGGCCCCACCATTCTCGCAGCTCTTCGGCCCCGGACAACCCCCGCCGTCTGCGGCGCTGTCGCCGTCGGCCGAGGTCCTGGCCAAGGGCATCACGATCCAGTCCTACAAGCCGACGAACTCGATCTTCCTCAGGATGTACAAGACGGAGCTCGAGCGGATCAAGGCGCTGATCAGCGAGAAACTCGACGTCCCGCTGCCACAGGTGAAGATCCAGGCGAGGCTTGATGAGCTGAACCGGACGGATCTGTTCGAGATCGGTGTCCAGTGGGGAGGCGCGTTCGCGAAGCAGAGCGGAAGCAAGATCCTGGTCGGCCAGGGCACCGCCGGCGGGCGCGGGGACGGCATCGGGATCGTTCCGGGCTTCAGGCCTGACGTCAATCCCAACGCCCCTCTGGGGAGCCTGCTGCCCGTGAGCGCTGTCACCGGCCTCCCCCTCGGGGGCAACATCGTGAACCTACCGTTTAACCTAGCCTCTGGAGGCGCGCCCGCGGCCGGCTATAATTTCGGAATCATCGGCACGAACTACAATCTCAACCTGGCACTCCAGGCGCTGGAGCTGCAGAGCAAGACCCGTAACCTTTCGCGGCCCGAGATCGTGACGGTCGACAACAACAAGGCGTCGATCGCTCTCGGTTCAGAGATCCCTTTCGCGACCGTCAGCTCGGCAGGCACCCAGATCCAGTTCAAGGAAGCCACGCTCAGGCTCGACGTGACACCGACGGTGGTCAGGGAGCCGAACGCCACGCGGATCAAGATGCTCGTCCTCGTCCAGGACGACTCGCGGGGCGATACCCTCATAACAGCCGGTGGCGAGACGCCGATCATCAACAAGAGGAAGGCCGAGACCCTGGTGCTCGTGAAGGAAGGTGAGACTCTGATGATCGGCGGCATCAGACAGCGCACTGAGGTGGAGACCATCAGAAAGGTGCCGATCCTGGGTGACATTCCCATCTTCGGCTGGTTGTTCAAGATCAAGACGAGAAATCTGAACCCGGATCGGGAACTGGTCGTGTTCATCACGCCGAGCCTCGTGACACCGGAGGTCGCGAGCGCCCAGACGCCCCCGAAGCGATGACCGGGACGTTCCGCTTCCTCACCGCGGGCGAGTCCCACGGTGAGGCGCTGGTGGCCGTCATCGACGGCGTGCCGGCGGGCCTGGCGCTGGCCGAGGCGGACGTGAACGAGGACCTGGCGCGCCGGCAGCGCGGCTATGGCCGCGGCGGGCGCATGAAGATCGAGCGCGACCAGGTCCGCATTCTTTCCGGCGTCCGGTGGGGCTCCACGCTCGGCAGTCCGATCACGCTACAGATCGCCAACCGGGACTGGGAGAACTGGAAGTCCACGATGGCGGTCTCCGTCCCGGAGCCCGGCACCGCGCCCAAGGAGGTCACCCGGCCGCGGCCCGGCCACGCCGACCTTGCCGGCGCCATGAAGTACGGGCACCGCGACATCCGCAACGTGCTGGAGCGCTCGAGCGCGCGGGAGACGACGGCGCGCGTCGCGGTGGCCGCCGTCGGCCGGCGCCTCCTCGCCGAGTTCGGGATCACGATCCTGAGCCACGTCACCGAGATCGGCGGCGTCCGCGTTCCGGCCGAGCTGCGCGTCGCGTGGGACGAGCTCCGCGCGCGCGCGGAGGCCTCCGAGGTGCGCTGCGCCGACCCCGGAACAGAGGCCGCGATAATCGCGGCCATCGACGAGGCGAAGGCCAAGGGCGACACGCTGGGCGGAGTCTTCGAGGTGGTCGCCCTCGGCTGCCCCGTGGGCCTCGGCTCCTACGTCCAGTGGGACCGCCGGCTCGATGGCCGGCTCGCGCAGGCGTTCTGCTCGATCCAGGCGATCAAGGGATGCGAGCTCGGCCTCGGGTTCGAGACGGCCCGGCGCCCGGGCTCCGCGGTGCACGACGAGATCCTCTTCGACCCCCGTCAGGGCTTCCAGCGGGCGACGAACAACGCGGGCGGCCTCGAGGGCGGCGTCACCAACGGCGAGCCCGTCGTCGTGCGCGCCGCGATGAAGCCGCTGTCCACGCTGCGCACGCCGCTCCGTTCCGTCGACCTCGCCACGAAGGAGGCGGTCGAGGCGGTCGTCGAGCGGAGCGACGTGTGCGCGGTGCCGGCCGCCGGCATCGTCGGCGAGGCGATGATGGCCATCGTCCTCGCGAACGCGTTCCTCGAGAAATTCGGCGGCGACAGCATCGGCGAGATCCGCCGCAATTACGACGCGTATCTGGGCAGCCTGAAGAGCTGGTAGCCCCGCCTCGGGGGCGTGTCATGGACATCCCGGTCAACCTCGGCGCCCGCTCCTACACGATCGTCGTCGGCGCCGGCGCGCTCGCCACGGTCGGCGAGCGCCTGCGCGCGCTGGGGCTGGGCTCGCGCGCCGCCCTGGTGAGCGACGCGACGATCCTGCGTCTGCACGGCAAGGCCGTGAGCGCCTCCCTCGAGGCCGCCGGCTTCCGCGTCGTCGTGATCGAGGTTCCCGAGGGGGAGGCGGCGAAAACGCTCGACGTCGCCGGGCGGCTGTGGGATCGCTTCCTCGACGCCGGCCTCGACCGCACCTCCACCGTGCTGGCGCTCGGCGGCGGCGCCGTGGGCGACGTCGCCGGCTTCGCCGCGTCGACCTTCATGCGGGGCACGAATTTCGTCCAGCTGCCGACGACGGTGCTGGGACAGGTCGACGCCGCGATCGGCGGCAAAACGGCAATCGACCACCCGCGCGCCAAGAACCTGGTCGGAGCCTTTCACCAGCCGCGGCTCGTCGTCGCGGACCTGGCCACGCTCCAGACCCTGCCCGAGCGGGACTTTCGCTCGGGACTCGCCGAGGTCGTGAAGCACGGCGCCGTGCTCGACGCCGACTACTTCGCCGAGGTCGAGCGCGACGTGGTCCCCCTCCTCGCGCGCGACGCGCCGACCCTGGAGCGAATCATCGGCGGCTCGTGCCGGCTCAAGGCGTCGGTGATCGAGCGCGACGAGCGCGAGGCCGAGCTGCGCCACGTGCTGAACTACGGCCACACGCTGGGCCACGCGATCGAGGCCGCGACCGGCTACGCGCGGCTGACCCACGGCGAGGCGGTGTCGCTCGGCATCGTCGGCGAGGCGCGGCTCGCCGTCCGCCTGGGCATCTCGGACGGGGCGACGGCCGCGCGCCAGACACGGCTCCTCGCCGAGGTCGGGCTGCCGACCTCGGTGACCGGCGTCGACGCCGAGACGGTGCTGGCCGCCATGGCGCACGACAAGAAGGCGCGGGACGGGCGCGTGCCGTTCGTGCTGGCCCCGCGCATCGGCGCCTTTCGCCTCGTCTACGACATCCCGGCGGCCGAGGTCAGGGCTGCGCTCGCCGAGCTCACCGCCTGACGGCGGCGGCGTGTCCGGGCGCGTCGCCGTCGCGCTCGCGGTCGCCGTCCTCACGTTCGCGGTGTTCGCCCCCTCGCTGCGGAACGGCTTCGTCGCGTGGGACGACGAGTTCAACTTCGTCCGGAACCCGCACTACCGCGGGCTCGGCTGGACCCAGCTCAAGTGGATGTTCGCGGAGGCACCGGCCTGGGCCGGTCACTGGATCCCACTCACGTGGGTCTCCTTCGGACTCGACTACACGCTCTGGGGTCTCGACCCGTTCGGCTATCACCTCACGAACGTCATCCTGCACGCCGCCAACGCCGCGGTGTTCGTCCTCGTGGCGT
>JBOHQB010000321.1:0-2672 GCA_050731995.1 Candidatus Rokuibacteriota bacterium | reverse complement strand
ATCTACGACGGCGCCTCGTCGCTCGCCGAGGCGGCGCTGATGGCCCACGCGACGACGGAGCGGCGCGAGATCGCCCTCGCGCGGGGCGTCCACCCGCTCTACCGGCGCGTCACCGCGACCTATTGCTGGGGGCCGGGGATCCGCCTCCGCGACGTGGCCGCTCCCGACTGCGTTCTCGATCCGGACGCGCTCCGGAAGGCGGTGACGTCGAAGACCGCCGCGCTCGTCGTCCAGTCGCCGAACTTCTACGGGTGCCTCGAGGACGTCGCGGCGGCGGCGGAGATTGCCCACGCGGCGGGCGCGCTCCTGATCGTCGTCGCCGACCCGGTCAATCTCGGCATCCTCGAGGCGCCCGGCCGGCTCGGCGCGGACATCGTCGTCGGCGAGGGGCAGGGACTCGGCGTGCCGCTATCCTATGGAGGCCCTAACCTCGGCGTCTTCGCGGCCAAGGGCGAGCTCGTCCGCCGCATGCCGGGGCGCCTCGTGGGCGCGACCGTGGACAAGGACGGGCAGCGCGGCTTCGTGCTCACGCTCCAGACGCGTGAGCAGCACATCCGGCGCGCCAAGGCGACGTCGAACATCTGCACCAACGTCGCGCTCTGCGCGCTGATGGCGACGATCTATCTCGCGACGCTCGGCAAGCAGGGTCTGGCGAAGGTCGGGGAGCTGTCGGCGCAGAAGGCGCACTACGCCGCCGAGCGGTTCACGCAGGTCCCGGGCGTGTCGCTCCGCTTCGCGGCGCCCTTCTTCAAGGAGTTCACGTTGCGCCTGCCGAAGTCGCCTGAGCGCGTCGTCGCGCGGCTCGCGCGCCAGAAGATCCTCGCGGGCGTGCCGCTCAAGGCCTTCGACAAGGCACTCGCCGACTGCCTCCTGGTGGCAGTCACGGAGAAGCGGACGAAGGAGGAGATCGACGCCTTCGCTGAGGCGCTCGCCAAGGCGGTGGCCCCATGAGCGGCTACGACCGGCTGGTCTTCGAGCTCTCGTCGCCGGGGCGCGTCGGCTACTCGCTCGCGGAGAACGACACGCCGGCGAAGGCGGTCGCCGAGCTCGTGCCTGCGAAGTATCTCCGCACGGCGCCCGCGGCGCTCCCGGAAGTCTCCGAGTTCGACATCGTTCGCCATTACTCGCGCCTGTCGCGCATGAACTACGGCGTGGACACGCACTTCTACCCGCTCGGCTCGTGCACGATGAAGTACAACCCGAAGCTCAACGAGGACATGGCGCGACTGCCGGGCTTCGGGCGCCTCCACCCGCTGGCGCCCGCGGCGCTCTCGCAGGGGGCGCTCCGGCTGATCCACGAGCTCGCGGCGATGCTCGCCGAGATCGCGGGCATGGACGCGGTGTCGCTCCAGCCAGCGGCGGGCGCGCAGGGGGAGCTCACCGGCGTGCTGATGATCCGTGCCTGGCACGAGTCGCGCGGCGAGAAGCGAACGAAGGTCCTGATCCCCGACTCCGCGCACGGCACGAACCCGGCGTCGACCGCGATCGCGGGCTACGAGGTCGTCGAGATCAAATCGCTGCCGAACGGCGAGGTCGATCTCGAGGCGCTCGCGCGCGAGGTCGGGCCCGACGTCGCCGCGTTCATGATGACGGTGCCGAACACGCTCGGCATGTTCGAGCCGCGGATCACGGAGATCACCGAGATCTGCCACGCCAGGGGCGTCCAGGTGTACATGGACGGCGCCAACCTCAACGCGATCCTTGGCATCACGCGCCCCGGTGACCTCGGCTTCGACGTCTGCCACTTCAATCTTCACAAGACCTTCACGACGCCCCACGGCGGCGGCGGGCCCGGCGCCGGACCCGTCGGCATCAAGGCGCACCTCGAGCCGTTCCTGCCGACGCCGGTCGTCGTGCGTGAGGGCGACGAGTACTCCCTCGACTGGAAGCGACCGAAGTCGATCGGTAAGCTCCAGGCCTTCTGGGGCAACTTCGGCATGCTCGTGCGCGCGTACACCTACATTCGCACGATGGGCGCCGACGGTCTGCGCGCCGTCTCCGACAACGCGGTCCTCAACGCCAACTACGTCATGAAGCGGCTCGAGCGCGACTACGACGTCTCGGTGCCCGGCCCCTGCATGCACGAGTGCGTGATGTCGGCGCGCAGACAGAAGAAGCTCGGCGTGACCGCGACCGACATCGCCAAGCGGTTGCTCGACCTCGGCTTCTACGCGCCCTCGACCTATTTCCCGCTGATCGTCGAAGAAGCGCTGATGATCGAGCCAACGGAGACCGAGTCCAAGGACACCCTCGACGAGTTTTGCGACGCGATGATCCGGATCGCGCGCGAGGCCGAGTCGAACGCGGCCGTCATCCACGACGCGCCCGTGACGACGCCGGTCCGCCGGCTCGACCAGACGAAAGCCGCCCGCGAGCCGAACTTGCGATGGACCCGTCCGTAGCGGGGCCTCGGCCGACCGATGTTCCTGTCGTGATACAGCTCGCCGCGTTTGCGCCCAAGTCTGCCAAGATATGCAGCATGGGCGCGCAGCCTATCTTGGTGGACAGAAGGCTCGCCAGGCGTGTGGAAGTGCACGGCAAACTGGGGCGCGTGGACGAAATCGGGCTTCGAACCGGTACCGGGATAGGCTGCAGGAACTCGCAGCGTTTGCAGTGTTGAACTAAACCGCTGACGCGGTAGGTTCGAGCCCCGTATATTATCGGTGCATGAC
>JBOHQB010000320.1:0-1676 GCA_050731995.1 Candidatus Rokuibacteriota bacterium | reverse complement strand
GCCCAGGCCGAGGTCGAGTCCGAGTTCAAGGAAGACGCGGTCGGCTCGGCCGGAGAGATCGGACTGTTCCAGATCAAGCCGTCCACGGCGGCGCTGCTCGAGCCGCTCGCGGGCAAGTTCAAGCGGCCCGTCATGACCGCCGGCGCCCGCGATCTCGGTGATCTCGCCGATCCCGCAGTCAGCACGCGCTTCGCGATGGCCTATCTGCGTGACATCCGGACGCGCAAACCCGCCATCAAGGACGCGCTCGGCGAGTACAACGGCGGGCCAGGGCCGGCCGGCCGCCATCGCCACTACTACGGCCGCGTGATGGGCGCCTACGTGGAGATCCTCGAGCGGTCCGCGCTGCGCTGCCGGCTGCGCGAGGGGCCCCGGCCCCAGCCGCTGTTCGCCCGGCTGGGGTGGGCCTAGAACGCATCGGGGCATCGAGGAGCGCCACGGCCGTGTCGGGGCGCTCTGAGCGTCGGGGGGGCCCATTTCCTAGAGTCCATCGACCGACCGCGCGAGCGCCACGTCCTTGCCGGTGACACCGCCGGCGTCGTGCGTCCAGAGCGTGAGCGTGACCTGGCTGTAGCGGACGTCGATGTCGGGGTGATGGCCGGCGCGCTCGGCGAGCGCGGCGACGCCGTTGACGAAGAACAGCGCCTCCTTGAAGTCGCGGAAGCGCCAGCTCTTCGCGATCGCCCGGTCGGCGCGCGTCCAGCCCGGCAGCCCGCGGAGCGCCTCGGCGAGCGCGCGCTCGTCGAGAAGGCTCATCCGCGCGTGAACTTCTGTAGCGACCGGATCTCGCGCGGCGGGCTCTCCTGGCTCCCCTGCGCGGTCCACGACACCTCGGCTACGTAAAGGTCGCCGCGCGAGTCCACCGCGCAGGAGTGCGGCGCGACGAACTCGCCCGGCTTCTCGCCCGCGAACCGCCCGCCGATGCGCGAGATCAGCTCGCCCTTGATCGACAGGATCGACACGCGCGCGCCGAGGTTCGGCACGTCCTTGCTCACGGGCAGATGGCTCGGCAGCTCGCCGACGAAGAAGACGTCGCCCAGGCGCGCGTCGGCGAAGAGCCCGCAGGGCCGGTACAGGTTGTTCCACTGGCCGAGGTAGCGCCCGTGATCGTCGAAGATCTGCACGCGGTGATTCTCGCGGTCGGCGACGTAGACGAGCCCTGCCGCGTCGGTGGCGATGTTGTGCGGGATGTTGAAGCACCCGGGGTCGGTCCCGGGCTCGCCCCACGACACGAGGTGGCGCCCCGTGGGATCGAACTTGTGCACGCGCGAGTTGCCGTAGCCGTCGGACACGTAGACGGCGCCGGTCCTGGGGCAGATCGCCACGTGCGTCGGCCGGTTGAAGGGCTTGCCGCCGTGGAGCGTCGCGGGCTTGTCGAGGTCGCCGAGGGTCAGCAGCAGCCCTCCCTCGGGCGTGAACTGGCGGATCGTGTGGTGCAGGTCGTCGGTCAGCCAGTACGTCCCGTCCGGGCCGATCGTGATGCCGTGGGCGCGACGGAACACGCCCTCGCCCCAGGATCGCCGGAACGTGCCCTCGCGGTCGAAGACGATCACGGGATGCTCGCCGCGATTGAAGACGATGACGTTGTCCTGAGCGTCCACGCCGACCGCCGTCGCCTCCACGAACGAGTACCCCGGTGGCAGCGTCCCCCAGCCCTCGACCGGACGGTAGTTCAT
>JBOHQB010000319.1:0-1928 GCA_050731995.1 Candidatus Rokuibacteriota bacterium | reverse complement strand
GTGAGGTCCACGAAGCCCAGCCCGCTCCCACCGTGCTCCTCCGGGTAGACCAGCCCGAGCCAGCCCTGCTCGGCGAGCTTCTTCCAGAAGTCGTCGGTCACGCCGGCCGGCTCCTCCATGCGCGTGCGGACGAACTCCGACGGGCACTCGTTCTCGAGGAACTTCCGCGCGGTGGAACGGAGCAGCTCTTGCTCTTCGTTGAACCCGAAATCCATGGCGCCTTCCCTGTTAGCCTTTCGGCAGGCCGAGCACGCGCTCGCCGATGATGTTCTTCTGGATCTCCGTCGTGCCGCCCTCGATCGAGTTCGCGCGAGAGCGGAGGAACGTATAGTGCCAGAGCCCGCCGTCCACCGCGCGGTCCGAGCCCTTCGCGAGCTGCGAGTACGGGCCCTGGATCTCCATCGCGAGCTCCTGGATCCTCTGATGCGTCTCCACCCAGCCCATCTTGCCCGCGGAGGCCTCCGGGCCGGGCAGCTCGCCGCGCAGGAGGCGTGTGATCGCGCGCGCGCCGGTGAGGCGCAGGCACTCGGTGTCGATCCAGAGCTGCGCGAGCTTCTGGCGCATGACCGGGCTCTTGGTGATGACGCGCCCGTCTTTCTCCATCCGCCGCGCCATGTCGATCACGTTGTCGAGCGCGAACCGGAGTCGGACTTGCAGGCCGAAGCCGAGCGCGAGGCGCTCGTACATGAGCGTCGTCAGGCCGACCTGCCAGCCGTTGTTGAGCCCGCCGAGAATCTGCGACTCGTGCACCCGCACGTTGTCGAAGAAGACCTCGTTGAACTCGGCGTCGCCGGTGATCTGCTTGAGCGGCTTCACCGTGACCCCGGGCGTGTGCATGTCGAGCAGGAAGTAGGTGATGCCCTTGTGCTTGGGCGCGTCGGGGTCCGTGCGCGCGAGGAGCATCATCCAGTCGGCGATGTGCGCGACGGAGGTCCACACCTTCTGCCCGTTGATGACGTAGTGCTCGCCGTCCTTCACGGCGCGCGTCTGGAGCGACGCCAGGTCGCTGCCCGAGTTCGGCTCGGAGTAGCCCTGGCACCAGATCTCCTCGCACGAGAGGATCTTCGGCGGGTAGCGCCGCTTCTGCACGTCCGTGCCCCAGGCGATGATCGTGGGGCCCGCCATGCCGACGCCCAGGATGTTCAGGATGGGCGGGGCCTTCGCGAGCGCCATCTCCTGCTGGAGGACCATCTCCTCCATGAACGTGAGCCCGGCGCCGCCGGACTCCTTCGGCCACGTGAGGCCGATGAACCCGTTGTCATAGAGCGTGCGCTGCCACTTGCGCAGGAGCTCGTAGGCTTCCGGCCGGGGCAGATCCGATCCGCCGCCGGAGAGGCGCCACTCGGTTGGAATGTTGTCGGGGAGCCACGCGCGGACGCGCGCGCGGAAGGTTTCCTGTTCGGGGGTCAGCGAAAAGTCCAAATGAGTCTCTCCTGCGACGGGTCGGCCGCCCGACTGAACGGCGGTTCATTCTAGAGACCGCCCGTCCGGCAAGTCAAGGCTATACTCCCGGCCCATGACTCCAGGGTCGCCTACGATCCGCATCTCGCGTCGGCGCCTGATGGCGCGCATCGAGGCGCTCGCGCGCTTCGGCGCCCTGCCCGGCGGGGGCGTGACGCGCCCGTGCTGGTCGGAGCATCACGAGGCCGCGCGCGCGTGGCTGCTGGACGAGATCCGCGGCGCCGGGCTGACCGCGTGGGTGGACCCGGCGGGCAATGTCTTCGGCGCGCTCGGCGCCGGCGCGATCCGCGCCGACGCGCCCGTCGTCCTCACCGGCTCGCACATCGACACGGTGCCGGAAGGCGGCATCCTCGACGGCGCGCTCGGCGTGCTCGCCGGACTCGAGGCGATCCAGGCCATCCGGGAAGGCGGCGGCACGTGCCGCCGTCCCCTCGCAGTCGCCGCGTGGAGCGACGAGGAGGGACGGT
>JBOHQB010000318.1:0-17631 GCA_050731995.1 Candidatus Rokuibacteriota bacterium | reverse complement strand
AGCGCGGCGCCGGTGGTCCCGGCGGCGACCGCGGTCGGCGCCCAGGGGGCGGCGGTCCCGGCGGCGGCTGGCGCCGCTGACGGGCGCCGTCATCAGAAGAGGGTGAGCTGCGCGGTGGGCTCGCCCGCGTCCTCCGCGTACTCCACGAGTCCGTCCCGCTCCGCGTAACGCCGGAACCGCTCCCAGACCTCCAGCACCTTCGACTGGTAGTACTCCGTGTTCTCCTCCGGGCGCTCCGGATCCCACTCGCTCGCCAGCCGCGCCGCCTCGGTGACCGAGACGCGCGCGCTGCGGCCCGCAACATAGTAGGAGACCTGGTCGCCCGGCTGCCACGCGCGGCCGGCGGCGGCCGCGAGCTCGTACGCGGCCGACTGCGGCCGCGCCCCCCGCGCGACGCGCTCGCGGTACACCTCGAGCGTCTCTCCGAGCGTCTCGGTCCGCGCGAAGAGCCGGAGCGGGACTCGGTGTGACGCGAAATCGGCGAGCCAGCGGTCGATGACCGCGCGAACCTCGGTCCGCCGGCCCGTCAGCAGGAGACCGACCACCTCCGCGATGAGCCGCCGCTGGAACGGCTCGAGTCCGCGCGAGCGGAACCCCGAGCCCTTCAGCGTGACCCGTCCGCGCGCGTCGAGCAGCGCGTACGTCTTCATCTTGTAACTGAACATCGCCCGGTAGCGGCCGTCGAGCTCCAGCACGATCTCGGCCGGGAGATCGGAGGCGAGCGTATCGACGAGCGCTCCGTCTCCGTCCTCGGTGTGGCCGGGAGGCGGCACGAAGTAGACGCCGTCGGTGTCGGCCTCGACGGGCACGGCCCCGAGCTCGACGAGGCGGTCGACGAGGCGGGTGACGATCCGCCGGCCCTCCGCCGTCACGCGGTCCGCGGCGGCGAAGTCGTTCCAGTGCCCCGGCGCGAATGCGAGATATCCGTAAAACGAGTTAATGAGGAGCTTGAAGGAGGCCTGCAGCGCCGCCTGATGGCTCCGCTCGTCGGGGTCCCGTGCCGTCTGCGCCGCGCGCTTGGCGGCGACGCGGAACTCGCGGAGATGCGCGAGGAGCGGCCGGAAGACGCCGAGCCCGTCGGCGGCGGGCGCGATCTTCTCGGCGAGCATCAGCGAGGGGTAGAGGGACGTCACGTCCACGTGCAGAACCGGCGCCGCCACTCCCTGCTTCCACACCGCCGTGAGACCGCCGCCGACCGAACCGGGCGCGCCCGGCATCGGAATGGCGCGGCGGCGCCGCAAGTACTCGCGCATGAAGAGCGCATCGATCTTGCCCGCCGTCCCGCGCAGCGTCACGGACTGGTAGTCGAAGGGCAGCATCTGCGCCTGGGCGAAGTACGGCGGCGCGAGGATTGCCGCGACGGCGAGCGTCTCGGCGGCGTCGTCGGCCGCGTAGGCCATGACGCGGTCGGCGTCCAGGGCGAGCTCGCGCGCGAGCTGCGAGGCGTCGATGTAGGTGCGCTCCGGCGCGGCGACACCCCAGTGGGTCGCGATGTCCTTGAGCCCGAAGGACGGCAGGTCGCGCGCGCCGACGTCGTGGAGCTGGGCCAGCATCCACGTGTCCACGACGTGGCGCCCGGCGACATCGTAACGGCGGAAGCCGATCGTCCGCTCGGCCACTTGAAGGCGCGCGGGGCGCCCGCGCAGCACGGCGCCGTCGCGGCCCCACGCCAGCTCGACGCCGTGCCGGCGCGCGCGGGCCTCGATGTACTCGAGGTCGAAGCGGAAGATGTTGTGCCCCTCGATCACGTCGGGATCCCGCTCCGCGATGACGCGGCCGCACTCGGATAGCAACGCCGCCTCGTCGAGCCGGTCGCCGCGCAGGACCTCGTGCCAGCCCGTGGAATCGGCGAGGGCGATCGCGACGATCCGGTCCCCCGTGCGGGCGGCGCTCGGGAACTCGTGCCCCTCGCTCGTCACCACCTCGATGTCGAGGGCGAGACGGCGGAGATCCGCGAAGCGCATCGCGCCGAAGAACGTGCGCCCCGTCGCCAGCAAGTATTGGTGGACGGCGTCGCCGGGGAAGAGATAGGGCGCGGCGGGCGCGTTCGCCGCCTGGCCGGACCGGTCGCGCGCGCGGTCGCGGGCGGCGAGCGCGTCGCGCCAGCACTCGAAGCGTGCGAGCCAGGTGAGGCCGTGAGCGTCTTCGAGGCCCTCGAGGCGCTCGAGCGAGGTGAGGCCCGGAGCCTCCGTGAGGGGGGCTGCGTCGGCGGCCAGCATGAAAGGCGAGAAGGGGACCGTCTCGCGACGGGTCTGACCCCCCTCACGCCGCCAGAGGTGCACCGAGCGGCCGTCGGCACCGAGCGCCAGCGCGACGATGCCCGGCGTCGCGTCGGCGCCGAAGATCAGCGGATCGCGCTCCGTGGCGCTCAGCCGGCCGCTTCCCGGACCGCGGCGCGATACGTGTTCAGGTCGGCGAGGCCCACGAGGCTACGGCCCGTGTCGGGAAAGACGACCGTGGGAATCGCGCTCACGACGTGCTCGGCGGCCGCGGCCTCGTAGTCGGCGAGGACGGCGTCGCGTGCGAGTCCCGTCTCCATGTCCGCGGCGTATCGCACCATGTCCACGCCGGCTCCGGCGACGACGGGCGCGAGCGCCGTCGGGTCCGCGATGTTCACGCTCCGCGTGAAGAACGCCTCGAAGAGCATGAGGTGAACGCGTTCGAAGAGCGCCTCATCCTGCTTGGCGACGCACTTCGCCGCCTCGAGCGCGGGCAGACTCCAGTTCGGCAGGGTGCCGTGGGGCCACGGATTGAAGGTGATGCCGTCACCCGCGGACATCTGGCCGCACCGGCGCCAGCCCTGCTCGCGATAGGTTCCGGTGAAGGGAACGGCGGCCGAGGGCTGGGGCCGCAGCGGGAAGGCGCGGTGCTCGAGTACGAGATCGCCGCCGAGTGTTTCCTGGAGCCGCCGGAGGCGGACCGCCGCCGGATAGCACCAGGGTCAGAGGTAGTCGGAGTAGACGATCGCGCGGACCGGGTCGGCCATGCTCCGGATCATACATCTTCGATACGTGGCAGTGTGAGCCGCAGGCCGTTCGACGGCCGAGGCGAGCCTGTAATCCGGTGTATGCTCGACACCATGCTCCTGCACGCCGCGGCAGCGCTCGTCGCCGCCGCCGTCCTCGCGGGCTGCGCCACCACCCCGATCGCCTTCCCGAACGCGACTCCGGGACGCCCGCTCGAGGTTTTCGCCGAGGAGTTCCGTCCCGCCGGCGACGGCCCGTTCCCCGCGGTCGTGCTCCTTCACGGCTGCCACGGCGTGCTGCCCGGCACGCGCGAGTGGGGACGCTGGCTCGCCGCGCGCGGGTATGTCGCGCTGGTCGTCGATTCCTGGACGCCGCGGCGGGTCGGCGACGGCTGCGTGCCGGGTCCCGACATTCCGAACACGGAGCGCTTCGACGACGCGGTCGGCGCCCTCCGCTGGCTGCAGAGCCGCGCCTACGTCGATCGCGGACGCATCGGCGTCGTCGGGTGGTCGAACGGCGGCGTCTTCTCGATCGCGGTCGTCAACGGGCCGAGCCTGGAGCGCGCGCGCGCGCGGGGCGTCGTGATGCCCGAGCCGGGCTACCGTGCGGCCATCGGCTTCTCTCCCGGCGGCTGCTACTCGCTGGTCAAGGAGCAGGTCGTGCGGCCGCTGCTCGTGCTGATCGGCGACGCCGACGACTGGACACCGGCGCGTGAGTGCCGCGAGATGGTCGAGGCGATGCAGGGCCGCGGCGCCGACGCCCAGATCGTGCTCTATCCGGGCGCCCACCACTACTTCGACGACGTCCGGTGGCCGCGGCAGTACCTGCCCGGGGTCGAGAATCGCGAGAAGCCGGGCGGGTGCTGCGGCGCCACCGTGGCCTACGACGCTGCCGCGGACGCCGACGCGCGGCGGCGCGTCGAAGAGTTCTTCGGCTATCATCTGAAGCCGAGATAGGCCCGGTGGACGCCTCAGTCGAGCTGGTCAAATTCCTCCGCGAGTCCGTTGTGAACCTCCACGTCCAGGTGCCGCGCGATCACCCCTCGACGCGGATCCTCGGCAACGAGCGGATGGGGAGCGGCGTCGTCGTGGACGGGAGCGGGCTCATCCTGACCGTGAACTACGTGGTCATGGGGGCCGGCACGATCGAGGTCGGCTTCATGAAGGGGCGGCGCGCCAAGGCCGAGGTCGTCGCGCAGGATTTCGACGTGGGGCTGGCGCTGCTGCGCATCAAGCGCCAGGGCCTCTGCGCCGTCCCGTGCGGGGTGGACCGCGAGATCGACCGGGGCGAGCCGGTCGTGGCGATCGCCGCGAGCGGGCCTCAGGAGCGGCCGACCGCGGGCGGTCTCGTGACCTACCTCGGCGAGTTCGAGGCGTACTGGGAGTACCTGCTGGATCGCGGCCTCGTCTCGAGCGCGCCCAATCCGGGCTACGGGGGCGGCGGTCTCTTCACGCTCTCGGGCAGGCTCCTGGGCGTGATCTACCTCAGCCTCGCCGAGATCGGGCGCAGCTCGCTCTCGATCCCGATCGACTTCTACCGCACTCACGCGGAGGAGCTGCTGCGCTACGGGCGCATCGTGAGCCGGCCCGCGCGCGCCTGGCTCGGCGTCTTCGCGCACGCGATCGAGGACGGCGTCGTCGTCGCGGGCATCGTCCCGGACGGGCCGGGCGACCGCGGCGGTCTCGAGGAGGGCGACCTGATCGTCTCGCTCAACGCCGAGGAGGTCGGCAGCCGGCGCGAGCTCTACATGAGCCTCTGGCGCCACGCGCCGGGCGAGAAGCTGACGCTCGAGGTGATGCGCGACAGCAAGCTTCGCCGCCTCGAAGTGACGGGCGGCGATCGGGCCCATTTCTTCCGTCAGACGTGAACCCCGCAGGCTGAGCGAGGAGTCGCAGGCCATGGATCTCGGACTCAAGGGCAAGGTGGCGCTCGTGACGGCGGCGAGCAAGGGCATGGGCAAGGCGTGCGCGCTGACCTTCGGCGCGGAGGGCGCGCGCGTCGCGATGTGCGCCCGGACGGAGGCCGATCTGAAGGCGGCCGCCGACGAGGTGCGGTCCAAGACCGGCGCGGAGGTGCTCGCGGTGACCGCCGACCTGACGAAGCCGGACCAGATCAAGTCGATGGCCGCGCGCGTCCGGCAGCAGTTCGGGGGGATCGACGTGCTCGTGGCCAATTGCGGCGGGCCGCCGCGCGGCAACTTCGACGAGGTCACGGACGAGCAGTGGTACGGCGCGGTGGACGTCGCGCTGCTGTCGGTCGTCCGGCTGATCCGCGAGGTGCTGCCGTCGATGCGCGCGAAGAAGTGGGGGCGCATCCTGACGATCCAGTCCGTCTCGATCAAGCAGCCGGTGGAGGGACTCCTCCTGTCCAACGCGGTGCGCCCGGGCGTCTTCGGGCTCGTGAAGACGATGGTGCCGGAGCTCGGCAAGGACAACATCACGATCAACATCGTCTGTCCCGGCCGGATCATGACGGACCGCCTGCTGAGCGGCGCCAAGCAGGCCGGGATGAAGCAGGAGGAGTACCTCGAGAAGATCAGCGGCGATATCCCGCTCTGCCGCGTCGGCACGCCCGAGGAGTTCGCCAGCGTCCTCGTCTTCCTCGCCTCCGACCGCGCCGCGTACGTGACGGGCACGGCCCTGCAGGTGGACGGCGGCGTGGTGCGCGGGCTGCTCTAGACCCCCGCGTGCTGGGGCTGCGCGGCGCCGTCTCGCGATTTTTCGCCGAGAGCGGGTTCTTCCTCGCGGCGGGCTTCGCTTTCTTCTTCCTCGTCTGCATGATCCCGCTGCTGCTGCTCGCGGTCTCGACGCTCGGCTACCTCCTGTCCAGCGCGCACATCGCCGGCGAGCTGGTCGAGCCGCTGGTGCGCAACTTTCCCGTCTACCGGCGCGAGATCACGGCGACGATCCTCCGGATCGTCGAGACCCGCGCGGCGACCGGTCTCGTCGGCAGCGCCGTCCTGATCTTCTTCTCGACCCCGCTCCTCGGCGCCTCGCGGCTGGTGCTCCACCGGATGCTCGGCGTGCGCGGGGGCTACAGCTACCTGCGCCAGATGCTCACGGACGCGGTGCTCGTGCTGGCCCTGACGATCCTCCTGTTCTTCGCGTCGTCGGTCACCTGGGTCTTCCAGTGGCTCCAGGAGCTCGTCGTCCGCGAGGTGCTGATGCCGCGGGTGTGGGTCTACTACACGACGCTCGGCTTCTCGGTCGCGGTGTCCACCGTGATGTTCTATCTGACGTACCGGTGGGTGCCGCTCCGGCGACCGCGCCGGGGCGCGGCGCTCGCCGGCGCGCTCCTGGCGGGCGTGCTGTGGGAGGTCGCCAAGCAGCTCTTCCGCCTCTACATCCGCCAAGTGGGCGTCTACGACCAGATCTACGGTCCGCTCGGCGTGCTCGTCGCCTTCGTGATGTTCATCTACTACTCGGCGATCGTCTTCGTCTTCGGCGCCGCCTACGTCGCCTCGCTCGACTCCCGCCGCCGCTGAGGGCCGCGCCTCACACCGGCGGGTGGCGGGCGAGGCGCTCCCGACCGCGCGAGCCGGGGCACCGCCGACCGCGCCCGGCACGAAACCCGGAGTGCGGCGGTACGGCACGGCACCGTCCGAGGTCGTCAGCCGACAACGCGAGCGCGGGTCGGGGGGCGGCGAGCCGGACAGGATCCGCCGGCGTGAGGCGCGACCGTTAGCGGAGACGAGGGGCGCGCCGGGCGCGTGTGATATCGTGACGGCGGCGCGTTCGAATCGGAGGCGGGGAGGACCGTCGCGATGATGCTGAAGGGCAAGGCGGTGGTGGTGACGGGGGCGGCGCGGGGCATCGGCCGCGAGATCGCGCTCCTCATGGCGAGGCACGGCGCGCGCGTCGTCGTCAACGACTACGGCGGCAGCGAGGCGGGGACCGGGGGCGCGACGAGCCCCGCCGACGAGGTCGTCGGCGAGATCAAGAAGGGCGGCGGCGAGGCGGTCGCGAACTACGATTCCGTCGCCTCGATGGCTGGCGGCCAGGCGATCGTGAAGGCGGCCGTGGACGCGTTCGGACGCGTGGACGTCGTCGTCAACAACGCCGGCATCCTCCGCGACCGGATGATCTTCAACATGAGCGAGGAGGAGTGGGACGCGGTCATCAACACGCACCTGAAGGGCTCGTTCGCCGTGACCCGCGCCGCCGCGCCGCTCATGCGCGAGCAGAAGTCGGGCCGGTTCATCAACATGACCTCCACCTCCGGGCTCATCGGCAACGTCGGGCAGGCCAACTACGCCGCGGCGAAGCTCGGGATCCTCGGTCTCACCAAGTCCACTGCGCTCGACATGGCCCGCTACAACGTCACGGCGAACTGCATCTCGCCGTTCGCCTGGACCCGGATGATCGGCACGATCCCGGCGGAGACCGAGGCGCAGAAGGCCCGGGTCGAGAAGATCAAGCGGATGGGGCCCGAGCACATCGCGCCGGTCGCGGTGTTCCTCGCGAGCGACGCGGCGAAGGACGTCACCGGCCAGATCTTCGGCGTGCGGGGCAAGGAGATCATGCTCTTCGGCCACGAGCGCCCGATCATGCGCGTCCACTCCGACCGCGGCTGGACGCCGGAGGGCCTCGCGGACATGTTCCCCGGCACGCTCCAGCACCACCTCGTGCCGATGGTGACCTCGGGGCAGTACTTCAACTACGACCCGCTCGTGTGACGGCGGGCCGGTGAGCCGCGCGCCGCGCCTCCTGGTCTGGGCGCTCGCGGGGGCCCTGGTCGCCTCCGGCTGCGCGCGGGGCCGGACGGTGCTCGAGGTCGCGATCGAGCCCTCCGCGCTCGCCAAGCCGGTCAACGCTCACGACTTCACGACCCACGAGTCCGCCGTCCGCGGCATCGCGGCGATCATGACGCAGGAGCTGCAGCTGCCCGTTCCCGACGAGGTCACGGTGTACGTCTACGCCACGCGCGAGCTCTTCGAGAAGGGCCTCGTGCGCGACGGCGGCGTGTCGCGTCGACGCGCGGCCGAGTTCGCCGCGTTCGCGAGCGGCGTCGGCAAGCGGCGCCAGCTCCTGATCAACGATGGGGCGGTGGAGGTGCGCGGGCGCGACTGGCTGCAGCTGCTCGCCCACGAGCTGACGCATGTCGCCCAGATCGAGCTCGCCCGGGGCGAGGGGCGCTACGAGCAGTGGCTCGCCGAGGGCATGGCGGAGTGGGTGGCCTTCGCCGTTCTCGAGCGGCTGGGCATCGACACGGTCGCGGAGCGCCGGGCGGTCGCGCGCCTGGCGATGCGCTCGCACCCGCCCGTCGTGGGCCGGCGCCTCGACCTCGGATCGCTCGGAACCCCGAGGGGCTTCCCCGAACGCCACCGCGCCGAGGGGCTGCAGCCGACCTACCAGCTCGCGTTCGTCATGGCGGATTACCTCATCGAGCAGCACGGACTCCGGACCCTCGTGACGTACTTCCGCCTCTGCGGCTCCGGGCTCGCCCGCGCCGAAAGCTTCCGGCTCGCCTTCGGGCTCACGGCGGCGGAGTTCGAGGTGAAGGTTCTTGACTCCCTCGCGCCGGCCGGCCGCTAGCGTTCTCGCGCTGCTCGCCGGCTGGCTGTTCCTCGCCGCTGCCGTCGAGGCGTCGTCCGGGGAGCTCCTCGCGGCGGTCGGCGACGTCGGGGCGACGAGCGCCGTCGTCTGGATCCGGGGCACGCGCGAAGGCCCGGTGGAGGTCGAGGTCGGCGAGCGGCGCATCGAGCTCCGGCCGCGGAAGGCCGACGGTCTCACGGCCAAGACGCTGCTGACGGCGCTCGCCCCGGCCACGCGCCATCGCTATCGCGTGCGGCAGGGAAGCGATGAGATCGCGGGAGAATTCGTCACGGCGCCGGCGGCCGACATCGCCGCGAAGGTGACCTTCCTCTGGAGCGGCGATCTGGGCGGCGGCGGCTTCTGCCGGCTCGTGGACGGGGGCTACCGGATCTTCCGGCCGATGGCGCGGCGTTCCGCCGATTTCTTCCTGTTCGTGGGCGATACGATCTACGCGGACGTGCCCTGCGACAAGCCGGGCGTCGTGGACGGCGCCAACTTCCGGGCGCGCAGGCTCGAGCAGTACCGGCAGCGCCACAGCTACAACCGTGAGGATCCGGCCTTCAAGGAGTTTCTGAGGCAGACGTCCGTATATGCCATCTGGGACGACCATGAAGTCCGCAACGACTTCTCGGGAACGACGGATCCCCTGATGCTGGTCGGTCGCCGTGCCTTCATCGAGTGGTGGCCGATCATTCCGCCGCAAGCGGATCCGACACGCCTCTACCGGAGGTTCCGCTGGGGCAGCCTGCTCGAGATGTTCATCCTCGACACGCGCCAGTACCGAAGCGCGAACCAGGCACCGGACGGCCCGGGCAAGACCATGCTGGGGGCGCAGCAGCGGGAATGGCTCGTGAGCGGGGTGACCACCTCGAGCGCCACGTGGAAGGTGGTCGTCTCGAGCGTCCCGCTGGCGATCCCGACGGGCCGGCCCGAGCGGCGCGACTCCTGGACCAACGCCAGCGTCTTCGGGCTTCCCCAGGATGGTGGCACGGGCTTCCTCGTCGAGCGCGACGGGATCGTCACGGCCTTCCGCGAGGCCGGCGTCAAGAACCTCGTCTTTGTCGCGGCCGACGTTCACCACGCCGAGCTGATCCGTCATCGCCCGGCACCCGGCTACGCCTTCCACGAGCTCGTCGCCGGGCCGCTGTCAGCGACGACCGGACGGCCCAGGCCGCTCGACCAGTCGCTCGGCTCGCGGTCGATCTTCGCGCGGGGCGGTGTCTACAACTTCGGCGAGCTCGCGATCGAGCCGGGGCTCCTCACGGTGAGGTTCGTCGACGACGCGGGTGACGTGCTGTTCACGCATACGATCGGCGCCGAATGAGTCCCGGCCATCGGCGCGGGCTGCTCGTCGTGCTGGCGCTGATCCCCGCCGTCGCCGTCGCGCAGCCGAGGTCCAGGACGGTCGCGCTCACGGACGTCAGCGTCGTGGGTGGGACGCAGGCCGTTGAGGTCAGGCTCAAGCTCTCCGGGCGGGCCGTCCCGAAGACCATGCTGCTCGAGCAGCCGTGGCGCCTCGTGCTGGACTTCCACGGGGTCGAGTTCCGGTGGAGGCGGACGCCGATCAGCGTCGGCGGCAACCTGATCCGCGAGGTCCGGGGCAGCCAGTACGAAAATGGCGCCGCGCGCGTGGTGATCCAGCTGACGCGGAGCGCGTCCTGGGTGGTCGACCGGACGCCCGACGGACTGCGCGTGACCCTTTCGGAGACCGGACGCCCGGCGCCGCCGTCCAAGGCCGGCGCGCCGAGGCCGCCGGCGGTCGGGCGGACCCACGGGGGACTCGAAGTCCAGGGCATCATCGTGCGCGACGACGTTCCGGTCGCCTACATCCGCGATCCCGCGACGAAGCAGGTGAAGAGCTACCGCGTCGGCGACAGGGTGGGCGACGCCGTGATCGAGAAGATCGGCGAGCGCGAGGTCGTGTTCACGACGCCGACCGGTCCGGTCGAGGTGCGGCTCGAAGCGCCCGGCAAGTGAGGCCCAGGGCGAGCAGTCCCGCCACGCTCACGACGACGCCCGCGATCTCCGGCGGCCCCGGCGCGTAGACGAGTCCGATGACTTCGCCGGGGCCGCCGCCCCGGTCGAGCCTCACCTCGAGGTCGCCGAGCTCCCCGCGACGTGTCGGCAGAGCCCTGCCGTCGACGTCCGCGCGCCAGAGCGGGTAGTAGGCGACGCGCGCGGCCACCCATTCGCCCGGCCGCCCGTCGAGCGTCACTTCCCAGCGTGCGTCTCCCCGGTATCCGCGCCCGATCTCGCGCGGCAGCGTGCCGTGGACGCGCCGCACCCAGATCAGAAACGGCCCGATCGGCGCGAGTCGCGCGAACGCCGTGTCGTCGTCCAGCGCCGCCAGGCGGGAAACGTCCTCGTCCAGCGCGACGACCGCGCTCACACCCAGACGGTCGGCGTAGCCGGTGAGGGCGCGGCCGTCCAGGGCCTCGAGCGGCCGACCGAAGAGCGATCGGCCGTCGAGACGCTCGACGAGGCTCGTGATGGCGCCCGGGCCCGCCGAGCCTCGATAGACGAGCGCCGCGATGGGCGACGGGTGGGTGAACGTCCCGTTGACGATCCCGCGGCCGGCCGCCAGCGGAGTGAGCGCGGTCAGGTGCGTATGGGGCCGCCACCACGCCGTTCCGTAGACCAGCGGGACGGACGAGCGTACGAAGAGCACCCGGCCGGGCGGTGCCGCCCGGAGCGCCGCCCAGAGCGCGTCCAGCCGAAGCCCGCGCACCGTCGCCTCGTACCCGGGCCACTCCAGCGCGCGCGCCCACAGCGTAAGCGTGGACCCCGGAAGCGAGATCAGGATCAGCGCGAGGAGCGCGGCCGACGCCCGGAGGAGCCGCGGTCCGCGCCGAACCGCCTCGAGGCCGCGTGCCACGGTCAGCCCCGCGGCGAGGATCACGGCGAGCCAGGCGCCGTCGGCGACACGGTCGGCAGGGAGCCAGCGGAGTCCGAGCGGCTCCAGCACGAGCGCGTCGAGGGCGACGAGAGCGCCCGCGACCCACGGCCAGAGGGCGACGGCGGTCCCGGCGCGCGTGCGCGCGAGCGGGCGGGCGAGCGCGGCGAGCACGAGGAGAACGATCAGCAGGGGATGAGCGAGGAGCGTTCGTCCGACCGCCAGGTCGCCCCAGGCGAGCGCGCGCGTCTCGTCCAGTCGCGCGAGCAGCGGCAGCGTCCAGAACGCGGTGAGCGACGCCGCCAACCCGAGCGCCGCCGCTCCGACGGCGAGGCGACAAACCCGATGGACGCCTGGGACTCCGAGGGCGGCGCAGGTCGCCACCAGCGCCACCGCCGCGGGCAGGTGCGCGGGATGCGTGAGGGTGACGAGGGCCAGCAGCGGAACGGCCGTCGCGAAGGGAAAGCGGCCGCCCTCGTCCGTCCACCGGCGCAGCGCCACGACGAGCAGAGGCAGCAGCGCCCAGCCGAGCCGCGCCGGCGCCATGCCGGTGTGGACGCCACCCTCGACGCCGCTCGCGAGCCCGGCGGAGAGCGTGAGCACGACGAATGCGCCGGGCAGCGCGAGCCAGCCGTCGCGCGTGAGCCGGGCGAGGGCGACGAGCGCGGTCAGCCCGGGCAGGAGGTACGTCCACCAGAGCAGGGTCTGGTACGTGGCGGCGACGGAGAGGACGCCGAGCGAGACGCGGTGGAGGAGGGCGCCCGCGTAGGCGAACGCGGGCGGATAGAACTGGAGCTCCGGGTAGCCGGCGAACCAGCCGGTGTTCCACGCCCACGGCGCCGGCCCGTGCGTGAGGACGTGGATCAGCCGGAAGAGCTGGCCGGGGTGGTCGTCGGCGACGAGAAGCGTCGTGCCCAGCGCCGCCGCGGCGAACGCGGTGCCGAAGCCGAGGAGGACCAGCGCAGCACCGAGCGTCCTGGCCACGCTGGGGGATGATACGCGAGCCTGTGGTGGCGGCTGTGCGAGCCGCAGCGGGTTCGACGCGCGAGGCGAGCCTGTGGTCATTGACTTGACGCGAAGTTGAGTGTTAAGTAGTCGAAATGTTTGGCTGTCGGTGCTGTACAACTCGGGGCTCAATTCCCCTACCGATGGAGACGCCATGGAGAAGCTGAAGGGTTTGAAGTGCCGGGAGTGCGGCCGGCACTACGACGCCGCCCCGATTCACGTCTGCGAGTTCTGCTTCGGTCCCCTCGAGGTCGACTACCAGTACGACGTGCTGAAGTCGATCGTCACCCGCGAGTCCATCGCCGCCGGCCCGCCCAGCATGTGGCGCTACCGCGACCTGCTGCCGGTGGAGGGCGAGGTGGCGGTCGGCCATCACGTCGGCTTCACGCCGCTCATCCGCGCGCGCAACCTCGCCGACGAGCTCGGCTGCCAGGAGATCTGGATCAAGAACGACTCGGTCTGCCACCCGACGTGGTCGTTCAAGGATCGCGTCGTGTCGGTGGCCGTGACGAAGGCGCGCGAGTTCGGCTTCGACACCGTCGCGTGCGCCTCGACCGGCAACCTCGCCAACTCCGTCGCCGCGCACGCCGCCGAGGCGCGGCTCAAGTCGTACATCTTCATCCCCGCCGACCTCGAGCAGGGCAAGGTGCTCGCGACGCTCGTCTACAACCCGACCCTCATCGCCGTCCACGGCACGTACGACGAGGTGAACCGCCTGTGCTCCGAGATCGCCGACAAGTACCGCTGGGCCTTCGTCAACGTGAACTTCCGGCCGTACGACTCGGAAGGGTCCAAGACCTACGGCTTCGAGATCGTCGAGCAGCTCGGCTGGCGCACGCCGCGGCACATCGTGGTCCCGTGCGCGGGCGGCTCGCTGATCACGAAGATCGCGAAGGCGATCAAGGAGCTGAAGATGCTCGGGCTGATCGACGGGCCGGCGGCGGTGAAGATGCACGCCGCCCAGGCGCTCGGCTGCGGCCCGATCGTGACGATGATCAAGAACGACAGCGACGTGTTGGTGCCGGTCAAGCCCAACACGATCGCCAAGTCGCTCGCGATCGGCAACCCGGCCGACGGCTACTACGCGTACCGGACGGTCAAGGATTCCGGCGGCTCGGGCGAGCACGCCACTGACGAGGAGATCATCGAGGGGATGCTGCTGCTGGCCCGGACGGAGGGCATCTTTACCGAGACGGCGGGGGGCGTGACCGTCGCCGCCGCGAAGAAGCTCATCGAGGCCGGCGCGATTCCGCGCGACGAGTCCGTGGTGATCTGCGTCACGGGCAACGGGCTCAAGACGCCGGACGCGCTCTACGAGCGGCTCGAGGTCGACGTGACGATCAAGCCGTCGCTGTCGGCGTTCGACCGGGCGCTGGCGAATCTCAAGGCGCAGGCCCAATAGGAGGGTTGCCGATGCCGGTGCAGGTGCGCATTCCGACGCCGCTCAGGAGCGTCACGAAGGGGGCCGCGGAGGTCTCGGCCAAGGCCGACACGGTGGAGGGACTGGTGGAGGACCTCGAGCGTCAGTTTCCCGGGATGAAGGAGCGTCTCGTCGACGAGAAGGGTGAGCTGCGGCGCTTCATCAACATCTACGTGAACGAGGAAGACGTCCGATTCCTGCAGGGCAAGAAGACCGCGCTGAAGGACGGCGACGCGGTCTCGGTCGTTCCCGCCATCGCCGGAGGCCGCTGAGCCCGGTGCCCGCCGTGACCCGCATGCGCGTGCGCCTGACGTTTCCCGGCCCTCTGGTGCAGGAGCCGATCGTCTATCGCCTCGTGAAGGATTTCGATCTCGTGATCAACATCCGGCGCGCCGACGTGAAGGCCGACCACGGCTGGATGGCGCTCGAGCTCGAGGGCGACGAGGCGAGTCTGGAACGCGGCGTGACGTGGCTCAAGCAGCGGGGCGTGCAGGTGGACCCCATCGAGCGCGACGTCGTCCTGCCGTAGCGCGTGAGGCTCTCCCGCCGGGTTCAAGGGTTTACCGAGTCGGTCATTCGTGAGATGACCCGTGTCTGCATGCAGCACAACGGCGTCAATCTGGCGCAGGGCATGCCCAACTTCCGCCCGCCCCAGGTGCTCGTGGACGCGGCCCACAAGGCCCTCGACGGCGACTTCCACCAGTACGCGATCACCTGGGGCGCGCCGTCCCTCCGGCGCGCCATCGCGGAGAAGTACCGGACGTTCTACGGGATGGACGTTGATCCGGAGCGCCACGTCACCGTGTGCTGCGGCTCGACGGAGACGATGCTGTCGACGCTGCTGGCCGTGCTCAACCCCGGCGATCAGGTCATCGTCTTCGAGCCGTTCTACGAGAACTACGGCCCGGGCTGCATCATCTCCGGCGCCGAGCCCATCTGGGTGCCGCTCGAGCCGCCGGATTTCGCCTTCGACCCCGAGCGGCTCCGCCGGGCCGTGACGCCCCGCACGCGGGCGATCGTCTTCAACAGTCCGAACAATCCGTCGGGGAAGGTCTTCTCGCGCGCGGATCTGGAAGCGATCGCCGACCTGTGCCGGGAGCACGACCTGCTGGCGATCACGGACGAGATCTACGAGCACATCGTCTACGACGGTCTCGGCCACACGCCGATTGCCACGCTGCCCGGGATGGCCGGGCGCACGATCACGATCTCCGGCATCTCGAAGTCGTACTCGGTCACGGGCTGGCGGATCGGCTGGGCCGTGGCGCCCGAGGAGATCAGCGCCGGCATCCGCCGCGCTCACGACTTCATCACGGTCGGCGCGCCCCACCCGCTGCAGGAGGCGGCCGTGACGGCGCTCGGGCTGCCCGACGAGTACTACGTCGGTCTGCGCGAGGCCTACCAGGCCCGTCGCGACCTGCTGCTCGCCGGGGTCGAACGGGCGGGGTTCGTCGCCTGGAAGCCGCGCGGCGCCTACTACATCCTCACCGACGCCGCGCATTTTCTGGAGGCGTTGGGGCTCGAGGACGATGCGGCCTTCGCGATGTATCTCGTCAAGGAGATCGGCGTCGCGACGGTTCCCGGCTCGTCCTTCTATGCCCACCCCGAGCTCGGCCGGACGAAGATCCGGTTCTGTTTTCCGAAGACCGACGACATGCTCCGTGACGCCGGCGAGCGGCTGCTGAAGCTCCGCGCGCTCGCACGCTGATCCGGTGCGACGCTTCCTCGGGCTCCGCGCTCTCCCGCTCGTCGCTCTCGTGGCATGCGCGCCGGGCTACGACAAGCTCAAGCCCGTGCTCGGCCCGGAGGAACGTGGGACCGTGTGGTTCCTCACCGGCGAGAAAGAGATCCTCTCGGGGGACCTCACGCTGCCGGCGGGCGCGGGTCCCTTCCCGGTGGTCGTCCTCATGCACGGCTGCAGCGGTCTCCCGTCGGCGGCCGTGGGCGGCTGGGCACCGGAGCTGCGCGGCTGGGGCTATGCCACCTTCGTCGTCGACAGCTTCGGGGGTCGCGGCCTCCGCGAAGTCTGCACGGACTCGCTCCGGTTGACGGCGAACCACCGGATCGCCGACGCCTACGGCGCCCTGCGCATCCTGGCCACCCATCCGCGCCTCGCCGGCGAGCGGACCGCGCTGATGGGCTTCTCGCACGGCGGGATCGCGACGCTCGCCGCGGGCAGCGAGTGGGCGCGTCGCACGTACGGTATCCCGGCGGGCGTGGGCTTCCGTGGATTCCTGCCCTTCTACCCATACTGCAACGCCGAGGTACCGGAGACCGACTGGGGAGTGGCGGCGCCGGTGCGGATCCACATCGGCGCGCTGGACGACTGGACCCCGGCGCGGACGTGCGAAGCACTGGTGGCCAAGGGCCGGGCCGCCGGCTTCGACATGCACATCACGGTCTACCCGGACGCGCTGCACTCATTCGATAGCGTCGGCACGCGGAGCCAGTATCTCGCCAACGTCGAGAATGCCGCCAACTGCACGCCGAAGCTCGGGAGCATGCGGGGTCCAATCCTGAACCTGTTCGAGCTCCGCGGGTGCATCCGGCGCGGCGCGACGATCGGGTGGAGCCCCGAGGCCACGACCGCGGCGCGGAAGAACGTCCGCACCCAGTTGGCGAACCTCCTCGGCTGAGGCGCGACCCTGCCCGCGACCGTGTCCCAGGCGCGCGATGCGGCGCTGGCGATCTGGCGCGCCGCACTCGCAGCGGCGGAGGCCGCCCCGCTTGTCAAGCGCGCGCTCCGCCTCGACGCCGAGATCCTGCGCGCCGGCACTCTCGCGTTCCCCCTCGCGCCCGGCGCGCGCGTGTTCGTCCTGGGCTGCGGGAAGGCGGGCGGCGCGATGGCGGCGGCGGTCGAGGAGATCCTCGGTGACCGCATCGGCGGCGGATTCGTCGTCGTCAAGGACGGCCATGCCGTGCCGACCCGGCGGATCGGTGTCGCCGAGGCGGGTCATCCGGTGCCCGATGCTCGCGGCGTCGCGGCCTCGACGCGGCTCCTCGAGCTCGCGGCCGCCGCTCGCGAGGGCGACTTCGTGCTGGTCTTGATCTCGGGCGGTGGCTCGGCGCTGACCCCGGCGCCGGCCCCGCGGGTGACTCTCGAAGAAAAGCAGGCGCTGACGCGGATGCTCTTGGCTTCCGGCGCGACGATCAACGAGCTGAACGCCGTCCGCAAGCACCTCTCGCGCTTCAAGGGTGGGCTCCTGGCGCGCGCGGCCGCGCCGGCCACCGTTGTCACGCTGATTCTCTCCGACGTGATCGGCGATCCGCTGGACGTCATCGCGTCCGGTCCAACGGCGCCCGACCCGACCACGTTCGACGACGCGATCCGGATTCTGAAGGCGCGTCACGTCTGGGACCGCGTGGCGGAGACGGTGCGCGCGCGGCTCGAAGCGGGCGCCGCCGACCAAATCGAGGAGACGCCCAAGCGCGACGATGCCGTGTTCGCCCGGGTGACCAACATCGTCATCGGCAACAACGCCCTCGTGGTCGACGCGGCGGCCGCGGCGGCGGAGGATCTGGGCTATCGCGCCCACGTGCTGACGACCGCGCTGGAGGGGGAGGCGCGGGACGTCGCGGGCCGTCTGCTGGAGCGCGCGCGGGTCCTCGACCCGCCGGCGTGCCTCCTCGCCGGCGGCGAGACGACCGTGACGGTGCGGGGCGGGGGCCGCGGCGGGCGCTGCCAGGAGCTCGCCCTCGCCGCGGCGCTCGAGCTCCGCGTCGACGAGAGCCTCGTCGCGCTCGCCGCCGGCACCGACGGCACGGACGGTCCGACCGATGCCGCGGGCGCGGTCGTGGAGGCGACGACGGTGG
>JBOHQB010000317.1:0-3083 GCA_050731995.1 Candidatus Rokuibacteriota bacterium | reverse complement strand
GGGGGGCGCACTCGCCGACAGCGAAGTCAAGCGGCTGCTCGGCGCGTACGGCGTGGCGGTCGCGCGCGAGGCGGCGGCGCCGACCGCCGATGCCGCGGCAGTCGCGGCGGCCCGCGTTGGCTTTCCGGTCGTGCTCAAGGCGGTCTCGCGCGACATCGTCCACAAGAGCGACGTGGGCGCGGTGCGTACGGGCCTTGGGTCGCCCGAGGCCGTCACCGCGGCGGCGCGGGAGATGGCCGCGGCGCTTGCGCGTTCGGCGCCCGCGGCCCGGTTCGAGGGGTTCATCGTGCAGGAGACGGTCGTCGGCCTGGCCGAGGTCACCGTGGGCGCCCGGCGCGATCCGCAGTTCGGGCCGGTCGTGATGGTCGGCCTCGGCGGCATCGCGGTCGAGATCCTGAAGGACGTGGCGCTGGCCTCCGCGCCCGTGAGCGCCGAGGGCGCCCGGGCCATGCTCGACTCGCTCGCCGCGGCGCCGCTCTTCACCGGAGCGCGCGGCCGGCCGCCCCTCGACGTCGCCGCCGTGGTGGAGGGCGTCGTGCGCGTCTCCTGGCTTGCGGCCGATCTCGGCGCGCGGCTGGTCGATCTGGAAGTGAACCCGTTGATAGTCGGGCGCGTTCGCGCGGGGGCGGTGGCGGTGGACGGCCGCGGCACCCTCGCCGACGAACGCCACGAGGAGGAGCCCGCGACATGAGCTGGCAACGTATCGCGACGGCCGCGGCAGTGCTCCTGCTGGTCATCTTGGGGCCGGCCATCGTGGGGCCGACCCAAGCCCAGAGCGTGCTGCGCATCGGGCTGAACGACGACCCCGACGCGCTCGATCCGACGATCAGCCGCGCCTACACCGGCCGCCTGATCTTCGCCGCCCTCTGCGACAAGCTCTTCGAGGTCACCCCGGACCTGAAGATCGTTCCGCAGCTCGCCTCCGGCTACGAGTGGGCGGCCGACCGCCTCTCGATCGTCATCAAGCTGCGCCCCGGCGTCAAGTTCCAGGACGGCGAGCCGCTGAACGCCGAGGCGGTACGCTTCAACATCGAGCGGCACCTGAGCACGCCGGGCTCCTTCCGGAAGTCCGAGATCGGCGAGATCAAGAGCGTGGACGTGCTCGACGACCTCAGCGTGCGGTTCAACCTCTCGAAGCCGCTGGTGCCGCTCCTCGCCGCGCTGACCGACCGGGCGGGCATGATGATCTCGCCGAAGGCGGCGAAGGCGCTCGGCGACAAGTTCACCACGCGGCCGGTGTGCGCGGGCCCCTTCAAGTTCGTCGAGCGCGTCGCCCAGGGCAAGATCGTCCTCGAGCGCTTCGCCGACTACTGGAACAAAGCGAGCATCCACCTCGACCGCGTCGAATTCGTGCCGATCACCGACTCGGCCTCGCGCGTGGCGAGCCTGCGATCGGGCGACCTCCAGATGATCGAGCGTGTCTCGCCGCGCGACCTCGCACAGCTCCGCGCGGACAGCCGGCTGCAGGTCGCCGGCATCGCCGAGCTGGGCTACCAGACGATCCCGCTCAACGTGGCGAACGGCCCGAAGAGCAAGACGTTCGCGGACGTGCGGGTGCGTCAGGCGCTGGACCTGGCAATCGACCGCGAGACGATCGTCAAGACCGTCTTCAACGGCGAGTACATCCCGGGGAACCAGGTCGTGAGCCCGGCGAGCCCCTTCTACAACACGAAGTTCCCGGTGCGGAGGCGCGACGTCGCGCGGGCCAAGCAGCTCCTGCGCGAGGCCGGCCAGCCGGCCCTCGCCTTCACGCTGATCGTACCGCCCGAGCGCGACCGCCAGGAGGCGGCGCTCATCATCCAGTCCATGCTCGCCGAGGCCGGGATCACGATGACGATCCAGACGCAGGAGAACGTCACGATGCTGCAGGCGGGCCGCCGGGGCGACTTCGAGGCCTACTTCACCTTCTGGAGCGGGCGGCCGGATCCCAACGGCAACGTCTACTCCTTCACCACATGCCAGGGCGCGCAGAACGACAGCCACTACTGCAATCCCGACGTGGACGCGATCCTCACCAAGGCGAGCGAGACCCCGAGCATCGCCGAGCGCAAGAAGCTCTACGACCGGGCCACCGAGATCACAATCCGCGAGGTGCCGAGGATCCTGCTCTGGCACCGCCGCGTGTTCACCGGATACAGCACGCGGGTTCGGGGCTTCACGCCCTACCCGGACGGGATCATTCGGCTCCAGGGCCTGCGGCTCGAGTGAGGACGGACGCTCCGCCCGCATGAGGCTCTGGCTCTACATCGTCCGTCGGCTCGTCGTGCTCGTGCCGACCCTGCTCTGCGTCTCTGTCTTCACCTTCGGGCTCCAGCAGCTCCTGCCCGGGGACGCGGCGCTCGCGCTCGCCGGCGAGGAGCATGACCCGGCCGTCGTCGCGGCGATTCGCGCGAAATACCACCTGGACCAGCCCGTCCCCGTGCAGTACGGGATCTGGATCGGCAACATCCTGCGCGGCGACTTCGGCGAGTCGCTGCGCAACAAGATTCCTGTCGCCGAGCTGATCGCGTCGAAGCTGCCGGTGACCATCGAGCTCGCGCTCTGCTCGATGCTGATCGCGCTCGCCATCGGGATACCCGCCGGCATCGTGTCGGCCGCGCGCAAGGGCACGCCGCTCGACGTCGGCGCGAACCTCCTCGCCCTCTCGGGGCTCTCGGTGCCGCACTTCTGGCTTGGCATCATGCTGATCCTGCTCTTCGCGGTGCGCCTGGGCTGGCTGCCGGCCTCCGGCTATGTGCCGCCGTGGGAGGGGCTCGGCAGGAACCTCACGACCCTCGCGCTGCCGTCGTTCGTGCTCGGCACGGGCGTCGCCGGCGTCTTGATGCGCCACACGCGCAGCGCCATGCTGCAGACGCTCGACGCCGACTATGTGCGCACGGCCCGCGCGAAGGGCGTGCTGGAGCGGGTGGTCGTGCTGAAGCACGCGCTCCGCAACGCCCTCATCCCGGTCATCACACTCGGCGCCATCGAGTTCGGGCGGCTCTTGTCCGGCGCGGTGCTGACGGAGCAGATCTTCGCGATCCCCGGTTTCGGCAAGCTCCTCGTGGACGGCGTGTTCAACCGGGACTACGCCGTCGTGCAGG
>JBOHQB010000316.1:0-2021 GCA_050731995.1 Candidatus Rokuibacteriota bacterium | reverse complement strand
CTAGCAGCACGCGGTCAGCAGCCGCACGAGCTGCGAGACCGTGTCCGGACGGGTGGAATAATAGACGAACCGCTCCTCTTTGCGACTCCGGATGAGACCGGCGCGGCTGAGCACGCCGAGGTGGTGCGACAGCGTCGGCCCGGGAATCTCGAGCGCGGCCTGGACCTCACCCGCCGGCACCTCGCGCCGGGCCCGCACCAGGAAGAAGAAGACCTCGAGCCGCGCCGCGTGGGCCAGGGCCTTGAACGCCTGGGCCGGGGCGGCGCTCGCGCCGGGGCGGGCCGTCTGCGGGAGCGTCGTCAGCTTCATGGTTCGATATATATCGAAATATCGAACCGGTGTCAAGCCCCCTTGCGGGAGGCTTCGTCGAGGAACTCGGTCTGCTTGGTGCGGAGGCGCCTGACCAGATCCTCGTAGGACGACGTGCGGATGATCTTGTCGAACTGCGCCCGATAGTTGGCGATCAGGCTGATGTTCTCGACCGCGATATCGTAGACGAGCCAGCGCTCGCCGCGCCGGACCAGACGCGCGTCGACCGGCACCTCCGTCCCCCCGCGGGTCACGACCCGCGCGCGGACGACGGCCGCGTCGCCGTCGATCGACTCGCTGACGAAACGGAGCCGCTCGCCGCCGAAGTAGTCGATCCGGTTGATAAAGGTCCGCTCCAGGAGCTCGGCGAAGAGCGAGACGAACTCCTTACGCTCGGCGGCCGTGCGGGCCTGCCAGTGCAGGCCGAGGGCGCGCCGCGCGGTCTCGTTGACGTCGAAAACATCGGCGGCGAGGCGGCGCACCGCTGCCCGGCGCTCCCCGCGCCGCCCGTCGACCTTCAGGGCCGGGTCCTCGAGCACGCGGATCACGGCCTCCGTGTAGCTGCGGAGCTGGTCGGTCGGCGGGCCGGCCCAGACGGCCGGGGATGCCAGGAGTGTCGCCGCGAGTGCCGCGACGACGATGCCGCGTGTCGTCATGCGATCGCGCTCTCCTCTTATTCGCAGTATACAATGCCGCCGCACATGGTCCAGGCGATCTCCGCGGACGATCGCTACGAGCGGCGGCGCGTGCCGGCGCTGGACAGCTCGATGGCCTACGTCGAGGTCGGCGCCGGCGCGCCGATCGTCTTCCTGCACGGCAACCCGACCTCGTCCTACCTCTGGCGCAACGTGATTCCGCATTGCGAGCCGGCCGGCCGGTGCCTGGCGCCCGATCTCATCGGCATGGGCCGCTCCGGCAAGGCGCGGGCGGGCGCCTATCGTTTCGCGGATCACGCCCGGTATCTCGATGCCTGGTTCGACGCGCTGGCGCTCGCGAACGTCACGCTCGTCGTCCACGACTGGGGCTCGGCGCTGGGCTTTCACTGGGCCGCGCGCCACCCCGAGCGGGTCCGCGCCCTCGTCTATATGGAAGCGATCGTGCGGCCCGTGACGTGGGTCGAGTGGCCGGAGGCGGCGCGCAAAGTCTTCCGGGCGCTCCGCTCGCCCGCGGGCGAAGAGATGATCCTCGTCAAGAATGTCTTCGTGGAGCGCATCCTCCCCGCGAGCGTGCTCCGCGGGCTGACGGACGAGGAGATGGCCGCCTACCGGGCGCCGTTCGCCGAACCCGGCGAGGGCCGCCGGCCGACGCTCAGCTGGCCGCGCGAGATCCCGATCGACGGCGAGCCCGCCGACGTCGTCGCGGTCGTCGAGGCGTACGGCCGGTGGCTCGGGGGGAGCGCCGTGCCCAAGCTCTTCGTCAACGGCGACCCCGGCTCGATCCTCGTCGGCGCGCAGCGGGACTATTGCCGCGCCTGGCCGAATCAGCGCGAGGTCACCGTGCGGGGCAGCCACTTTCTCCAGGAGGACTCGCCCGCCGAGATCGGCGGGGCGATCGCCGGCTTCCTCCGGAGGCTGTGAGCGTGGCCGTGCGAGGCGCAGCCCGCAGGAGGAGCCGCAGCCGCAGGCGAGGCGACGCTGCGATAGGCGAGACGAGCCTGTAATCGTGGACATCCTCGCCGCACACGCCGCCGCCCACCCGGACAAGTGCGCGCT
>JBOHQB010000315.1:0-3592 GCA_050731995.1 Candidatus Rokuibacteriota bacterium | reverse complement strand
TCGCCGAGCGGATGGTGAAAACGCTGCCGCGCGCCCGGCTGGTCGAGATTCCGCGCGCGGTGCACACGCGCCACGAGGACAATCCGGAGGCCGTCCTCGCCGCGCTCCGGGAGTTCCTGGGCTTCTAGCGCTCTATCTGTCTCGCCCCGAGGCGTCGCGAAGGTCCTTGAGAAACGTCGGGTCCGTAGTGGCGCCCAGCTTCTGCGCCTTCCGCACGTCGTCCCAGGCCTTGTCGTAGCGTTTGAGCGAATAGTAGGCGCGTGCCCGGTAGTCGTAAACCGCGGCATACCGTGGGTCTATCTCCAGGGCCTGGGTGAAATCACCGACCGCCCGGTCGTATTGCTGCTTGCGAAAATTGGCCTCGCCGCGGTTGCCGTAGGCCGTCGCAGACTGTGGGTCGATCTCCACTGCCTTGGTGAAATCCGAGATCGCCTGGTCGTATCGCCCCCTGTCCGAGTGGACCGTGCCGCGGTTGTTGTAGGCCCACGCGTTCCGCGGGTCGAGCTCCAGCGCCCTGGTGAAATCCGCGATCGCCTGGTCATACTGGCCCTGTCGCGTGCGCACATTGCCCAGATTGAGGTAGGCCGTCGAATGGATCGGGTTGAGGTCCACGGCCTTGTTCAGATCCGCGAGCGCCTGGTCGTACTGGCCCTTCTGAAAATAGGCATAGCCGCGATTGTTGTAGCCTCGCCAGTACCTCGGGCTGATCTCGAGCGCCTTGGTGTGATCGGCGATCGCCTGATCGTAGAGCCCCTTGCGATCGTAGGCATAGCCTCGCTCGGAGTAGGCCTCGACATACCGGGGGTCCATCTCGATGGCTCTGGTCAGATCGGCAATGGCCTGGTCGTACCGACCCTGGCTCGCATGCGCTGAGCCCCGGTTGAAATAGAACGCGGGAAATTGTGGGCCTATCTCCCCACGTGAGCTGGTGGAGCTGGTCGGGCCCGTCGCGCAGCCGCTCGGAAGGAGCAGCGCGACCGACAACAGCATCCCGGCACTGACGCCGAATCTCACGCGGCCCATTCTGGCTAGAGCCGGAGCTCGTTCGTCCGCTTGTTGCGCGCCACGACGCGCCCGTCCTTGATCACCCAGAGCTTCTCCGCCTGCTCCGTGATGGCCTCGGCGGGGCTGCGCGCGTCGAGGACCACGAGGTCCGCGCGGCGCCCTTCGGCGAGACCGTAGTCCTCGAGCCCGATCGCGCGCGCCGCGTTCGTCGTCACGAGATCCAGCAGCCACGCGAGCTGATCCAGGTTGCCGAGATGGGCCGCCATGGCCGCGACGAGCGCCTGCCGGAGCGGGTCCGGGTGGCCGTAGGGCGTGAACGGGTTGACGATGTTGTTCGTCGAGATCGCGACGTTGACGCCGGCGTCGCGGAGCTCGGCGAGCCGCGTGACGCCGCGCCAGGTTCTCCGCGCGTCGCCGCGCCCCTTCACGTGGAGCTCGGTCGCCGGCAGGCTGATGACGTGGATCCGCGCCTCGCGCAGCTTCTCGATCACCCGCGCGCGGTGGGCGGGCTCCAGCGCGTCGAGCGTGCAGAGGTGGCCGAGGGTGACGCGCCCCTGCATCCCGCGCGCGATGGTCTGCTCGGCGATGTAGTCGCTCGTGAGCATGGCCGGGTCGTCGGCGCTGTCGGCGTGGAAGTCGAGCGCCACGCCGAACGCCTGCGCCGTCTCGAAGAACCAGTCGATGTGCTTGCGCTGGTCTTGGTCCATGTACGGGCAGCCGCCGAGCGTCGGGACGCCCGACTTGAGCGCTTCCCGCAGCAGATCCTGCGTGACGCCGTCGGTGAAGATGCCCTCCTGGGCGAAGGCGATGAGCGTGAGGTCGAGCACGCCGGCAAAGTCGCGCTGCAGCCGTCGCATCGCCTCGAGACCGCGCGTCTCGACGAACGCGTCGAGCTCGACGTGGGCGCGCATCGTCGTGCAGCCGTGGCGGACGGCCAGCTCCAGCACGCGGCGGGCCCGGCGGTACACGTCGTCCGCCGTGAACGCCTTCTTCAGCTCGGCGACCAGCGTCTGGGCGCTGGGGCCGCCGGCGCGCAGCCCCTCGGTGCGGTCGGCGATGAAGGCCTTGTCGGGATGGATGTGCGTCTCGACGAACCCGGGGAGGACGAGCCGGTCGGTGACGTCGAGCGTCTCGCCCCATGCGCCGTCGAGATCCGGGCCGATCCGGTGGATCCGGCCGTCGCGGATCGCCACGTCCTGCCGCCGGCCGGCGACGATCCCGTTCTTGAGCAGCATCCGCGTTCCTCCCCGCGCCATGATAGCCTCTGAAGCCGGAGACAAGGAGGGGAACCCCCGATGCCACCGCTGCCGCTCACCCACATCCGCGTCGTGGACCTCACCCGGGCGCGCGCCGGCCCCACCGCCGTGCGCCAGCTCGCCGACATGGGTGCGCAGGTCGTCAAGGTCGAGGCGCGCGAGCTGGTGGAGGGCGACTCGACGTCGATCGGCTTCGACTTCCTGAACCTTCACCGGAACAAGCGCTCGATGACGCTCGACCTCAAGCACGCGCGCGGCGTCGAGGTGCTCAAACGCCTGGTCGCGAAGGCCGACGTCGTCATCGAAAACTTTCGGCCCGACGTCAAGCACCGCCTCGGCATCGACTACGAGACGTTGAGCGCCGTCAATCCGCGGCTCGTCTACGGCTCGATCTCGGGGTTCGGTCAGACGGGCCCGTACGCCGAACGGCCGGGCTACGACCAGATCGCGCAGGGGATGGGCGGCCTCATGTCCATCACCGGGTTGCCGGGGCAGGGGCCGGTCCGCGTCGGAATTCCCGTCGCCGACCTCACGGCCGGGATGTTTCTCGCGCAGGGCATTCTCGTCGCGCTCCTCGAGCGCGAGCGGTCGGGCAAGGGCCAGTGGGTGCACACCTCGCTCCTGCAGGCGATGGTGACGATGCTCGACTTCCAGGCCGCGCGCTGGCTCGTCGACGGGGAGATCCCGCCGCAGGCGGGTAACGATCATCCGACGGGCATTCCCACCGGCGTCTTCACGACCGCCGACGGCCACATCAACATCGCCGCCTCCAGCCAGGTGATGTACCGGCGGCTCTGCGAGGCGATCGGCGCCCCGCACCTGCTCGACGACGCGCGCTTCAAGACGCTGGGCGACCGTTCGAAGAACCGGAAGGCGATGAACGAAGAGCTCGACAAGGCGCTCGTGAAAAAGAGCAGCGCCGAGTGGATCGAGGCCCTCAACAAGGCGGGCGTGCCGTCGGGCCCCATCTACAACGTCAAGGAAGTGTTCGACGACCCGCAGATCCAGCACCTCGCCATGGCCCAGCCGGTGCGCCATCCGGAGCGCGGCCCAATGCGGGTGCAGGGGCTGCCGGCGACGCTCTCGCGCACGCCGGGGTCGATCCGGCTGCCGGCGCCGCGACACGGCGAGCATACCGACGCGATCCTCGCCGAGCTTGGCTACGCGCCGGACGACATTCGCGCCCTTCACGACACGGGAGCTGTGTGATGACCGACAAGATCCTGTCCGAGAAGCGCGGCCCGGTGGGCGCGCTCATCTTCAACAACCCGGCGCGGCGCAACGCTGTCTCGCTCGAGATGTGGGAGGCGGTCGAAGCCACGCTGCACGAC
>JBOHQB010000314.1:0-10241 GCA_050731995.1 Candidatus Rokuibacteriota bacterium | reverse complement strand
GACTCCGGCTTCTTCGCCCCGTACCGCTCCTTGATGAAGCGTGCCCACATCCGCCGCGCCGCGCGGAGCTTGGCGATCTCCTCGAAGAAATCGTTGTGGATGTCGAACAAGAACGAGAGACGCGGCGCGAAGCTGTCCACATCGAGCCCGCGCGCCAGCGCGGCCTCCACGTATCCGAGGCCGTCGGCGAGCGTGAACGCCAGCTCCTGCACCGCCGTGGCACCCGCCTCCCGGATGTGGTAGCCCGAGATCGAGACCGGGTTGAACCGCGGCACATGCTTCGACGTGAACTCGATCATGTCCGTCACGATCCGCACGGCGGGCTCGGGCGGGCAGATCCACTCCTTCTGGGCGATGAACTCCTTGAGCATGTCGTTCTGCATCGTCCCGCCGATCCGGCTCCACGACACGCCCTGCTTGTCGGCGATCGCGAGGTACATGGCGAGCGCGACCGACGCCGTACAGTTGATCGTCATCGACGTCGTCACGTCGCCCAGCGGGATTCCGTCGAAGAGGCGCTCGAAGTCGTCGAGCGTCGAGATCGAGACTCCTTCCTTACCCACCTCGCCGCGCGCGCGTGGATGATCGGCGTCGTACCCCATGAGCGCGGGCATGTCGAAGGCGGTGGACAGGCCCGTCTGCCCCTGCGCGAGCAGGTACTTGAAGCGCGCGTTCGTGTCCTCCGGCCGGCCGAAGCCCGCGAACATCCGCATCGTCCACAACCGCCCGCGATACATCGTGGGGTAGACCCCGCGCGTGAACGGGTACTCACCCGGCGCGCCGAGCTTCTCCGCGTACGTCCAGTCGCCGAGGGACTCGGGCCCGTAGAGGCTCTCGATCGGAAGCCCGGACAGGCTCTCGGATCGCGTCGGACGCTCGCTCATCCCTGTCCTCCCAGGACCTCGCGCGCGATCACGAGCTGCTGGATCTGGGACGTCCCCTCGTAGATCTGCGTGATCTTGGCGTCGCGGAAGTAGCGCTCGATCTCGGCCTCGCGGATGTAGCCGTAGCCCCCGTGGACCTGCACCGCGTCGGTGGTGACGCGCATCGCCGTCTCCGAGGCGAACAGCTTGGCCATCGCGGCGGCAGAGGCGAACGGCGCGCCCGCGTCCTTGAGCGCGGCGGCGCGGAGCGTGAGAAGCCGCGCGCCCTCGATCGTCGTCGCCATGTCGGCGAGCATCCACTGCACCATCTGGTGCTCGCCGATCGGCACCCCGAACGACTTCCGCTCGCGCGCGTATGCGACCGATCGGGCGAACGCGCCGGCGGCGATGCCGACGGCCTGCGCGGCGATGCCGATCCGCCCGCCGTCGAGCGTCCCCATCGCGATTCGAAAGCCCTGCCCCTCCTCACCGAGGCGCTGGCCGACGGGCACGCGGCACTCGTCGAAGACCAGCTCGGCCGTGTCCGACGCGCGGATACCGAGCTTGTCCTCGATCTTCGACACGGCGAAGCCGCGCGCGCCCTTCTCGACGACGAACGCGGAGATGCCGCGGTGGGCCGCCGTCCGGTCGGTCTGCGCGAAGACCAGCGCGAACTGCGCCTCGCGGCCGCTCGTGATGAAGAGCTTGCGCCCCGTGAGGACGAAGTCGTCGCCGTCGCGAACGGCCAGCGTGTGCTGGTTGGTGGCGTCGGACCCGGCCTGCGGCTCCGTGAGCGCGAAGCAGCCATGCGCGAGGCCCGAGGCGACGGGGCGCAGGTACCGCTCGCGCTGGGCGTCCGTGCCGTACTTCAGCAGCGGGTCGCAGAAGAGCGAGTTGTTCACCGACATCACGACGGCGTGCGACGCGCAGACACTCGCGATCGCTTCCAGCGCGACGGCGTAGGACACCGTGTCGGCGCCGGCGCCGCCCCACCGCTCGGGGACCGCGATGCCCATGAGGCCGAGCGCGCCCATCCGCTTCAGCGTCTCGTGCGGGAAGCGGGCGTCACGGTCGATCTCGGCGGCGATCGGACGAACCTCTGCCTGCGCGAACTCCGCGGCCATCGCGCGGATCATCTGCTGCTCGTCGCTCAGCTCGAAGCGCATCGTCCGAACCCGCGCCCTCTATTTCTCCAGCAGCTTCTTGAACTCTGCCGTCAGCGCCGGCACGACCTCGAACAGGTCGGCCACGATGCCGTAGTCGGCGTTCTTGAAGATCGGCGCCTCGGGGTCCTTGTTCACCGCGACGATCACCTTCGACGTGCGCATCCCGGCCAGGTGCTGGATGGCGCCGGAGACGCCGAAGCCCAGGTAGAGCTTGGGCGAGATCGTGCGCCCCGTCTGGCCGATCTGGAAGCGGTGCGGCCGCCAGCCGGCGTCCACCGCGGCGCGCGAGGCGCCCACTGCGGCGCCGATGACGCGCCCCATGTCCTCGAGGATGACGTAGTTCTCGGGGCCCTTCATCCCGCGTCCGCCCGAGACCACGATCTCGGCTTCGGTGAGCTCGGGCAGCCCCGTCGAGACCTCCTCACGGCGCTCGACGAGCTTGAGGGTCGCCGGCGGCGCCGTCGCCGAGACGCGCTCCACGGCGGCCGTCCGGCCCGTCTGGGCGTCGGCCGGCTTGAAGACGTTGGGCCGGAGCGTCGCGATCCACGGCGTCTTCGCCCACGCGACGCGGGACAGGACCTTGCCCGCGTACACCGGTCGCGTCGCGACGAGCCGGTCGCCCTCCATCGCGAGGCCGACCGAATCGGCCGAGAGTCCGGCACCCAGACGCGCGGCCAGGCGCGCCACGAACTCGCGCAGGCGGCTCGTCACCGGAGCGAAGATCGCCTTCGGCTGCTCCTCCGCGGCGAGATCCGCGACGACGGGCGTCCACACCTCGCCGCGATACGGCGCGTAGGCCTCCGCCTCGAAGAGCCACACCTTCGTCGCGCCCCACGCGCCGAGCTGCCGGAGGCCCTCGTCGGTCGCCTTGTCGGTGAGCCAGACCGCCTCGACGGCGCCCCCGCCGAGCCGCGCGGCCTCGCCGAGCACCTCGGCCATCACCTTCTTCGGTGTCCCCTTCCAATCGTCCTCGACCACGCACCAGAACGCGCCCGCCATGTTCGTCGTCTCCCTGATTTCCTAGATTGCCTTCGCGTCCTCGCGCAGCGCGCGGACCAGCTCCTTCGCCGCTTCCTCGACGGTGCCCTGAATGATCCGCCCGGGCTGCCGCGGCGGCAGCGCCTCGAGCGTCGTGATCGAGAGCTGGGATCCGCCGGCGGGGAGGTCGAGGTCGGCGGCCTTCACGTCCTTGATCTCCTTCTTCTTGGCCCCCATGATCCCCTTCAGCGTCGGGTAGCGCGGCTCGTTGAGCCCCTTCTGCGCCGAGAGCACGCACGGCAGCGGCGCGTCGAACACCTCGAGGCCGCCCTCGACCTGTCGCGCGATGCGGACGGACTTCGCGTCGGGGTCGACGGTCTCCTCCATGATCCAGGAGGCGCACGGCCAGCCGAGGACCTCGGCGAGCTGCGCGGCCACCGCGCCCATGTCGTCGTCGATCGCCTGGCGGCCGCAGAGAACGAGCGCGGGCTGCTCCTGCTTGATCACCGCGGCGAGCGCCCGCGCCGTCGCCAGCGTGTCGGCGTCGGCCCACGCGGGGTCGTTCAGGTGGATCGCGCGGTCGCACCCCATCGCGAGCGCCGAGCGGAGTGTCTCCTTGACCCGGTCGGGCCCGAGCGACACCGCCACGACCTCGCCCTGGCCGCGCTTCTCCTTGATGCGCAACGCCTCCTCGACCGCGAACTCGTCGTACGGCGACACGATCCAGGTGATGCCGGCCGTGTCGATCGTCTTCGGGTCGCCCGCGATCTTCACCTGCGTCGCGGTGTCGGGCACCTGCTTGATGCACACGACGATTTTCATGCCATCTCCTGGTGGGAGTGCGAAGCCGCAGGCCGCCCGGCGGCCGAGGCGAGCCTGAGAGAATCGGGCCCGTCCTCGGTGCCTCCCGAGTAGTTGAGCTCACGGGTGATCCGGAAGCGATCACCAGGGATGAACACGTGATCGAACACGACCGGCGCGCCCGCCGCGTCGAATGACACGCGCTCGGACTCGAAGCCCGGCGCGCCGGCCCGGCACCCGAGTGCGCGCGCCTCGCGGCGCGGCAGACGCACCGCCGAGACCGTCTCGCGCGCGCGCCCGATCACGACGCCGAGCTTGAATTCCAGCACCTGGCCGAGCGGCGTCAGCTCGAGGTTCGCCCGCAGCGCCGCTTCGCCCAGTGCGCGGGGCAGAAACGAGCGCTGGAGGCTCATCGGGCGCCCGTCCACGAGGCGCAGCCGCGCGAGCGCCACGACGCGCGTGCCCGACGCCAGGCCGAGCGCCGCGGCCACGCGCCGATCGGCACGCGTCACACGGCCGCCCAGCACGCGCGTCGTCACGCGCTCGCCCTGGGCCGAGAGGTCGCCGGCGAAGCGGCGCAGCTGGAGGATGTCGTAGTCGACGATCCGGCGCGGCGGCGGCCCGGCCGCGACGAACGTCCCGAGACCGTGGCGGCGCGCGATGAGCCGCTCGCGCTCGAGCACGTCGAGCGCCTGGCGCAGCGTCATGAGCGTCACGCCGAAGGTCGCCGCGAGCCGCCGCTGGTTGTCGAGGCGTGCCCCGGGCTGGAGCTCGCCCCCGCGGATGCGCGCGCGGAGCTCGTCTGCGATCCGGTGGTACTGCGGCACTCGTCGGCTCACGCTGTTCTAGAACTCCTGTCGCGGAGCGCGCCGTCCATCGGTGCCGAATCACGAGATGCGGCGGAACTACCGGGACGGACACTCCGGGCCCTGGGGCCCCGCGACGCCAATATTTTAGGGCCAGGCGCGCCTGATGCGCAATCCCACAGCCCGTCCCTTGACAGCCACCGGGCAGGACCCCTACCTTTGGCGCGCCGAGGAGGGGCCTCATGATCAGCCGACTGAGCGCCGCTGTCGTCTCCGTCGTGTCCCTGGTCGTCGTCACCGCCGCCCACGCCCAACCCAAACCGGTGCGGATCTGGCAAACCGAGACCGAGCCCCAGACGCTCGCAGTGCTGAATCAGATGGCCGCCGACTTCCAGAAGATCCGTCCGGACATCGAGGTCAAGATTGAAGGGTTGGCGTGGGGCGACCTCGAGAAAAAGCTGACCGCCGCGCTCGCCGCGGGCGCGCCGCCGGACGCCGCCCACGGCCAGCCCATCACCTGCGCCGCCTTCGCCGCGAAGGGGCTCCTGCGCCCGCTCGACGACCTCGCCGACGCGATCGGCAAGGACAACCTCGTGGACAGCTTCCGCAACCTCTGCCGAGGCCAGGACGGCCGCTTCTACGGCGTCGGCCACTCGCCCGCGTCGTCGGTCTTCGTGTACCGCAAGGACCTCCTCGCCCAGAAGGGGCTGAAGGTGCCGAAGACCTGGGACGAGCTGATCCAGGTCGCCGACGCGCTCAAGGAGACCAAGGACGGTCAGGTCGTGCGCTACGGCCTCTCGATGACGGGGCAGCCGCTCTTCATCAACATCGCGGTCGGCGAGCTGCTCAAGACGAACGGCGGGCGGCTCTTCGACGCCGACGGGCGGCCGACGCTCACCGAGAAGCCCGTCGTCGAGCTGCTCGACTTCTACAAGAAGCTCAACCGCGTCCTGCCGCCAGGCTGGACCGGGCACGGCTACCTCGACACCTTCGCCAACCTCGCCAACGGCAAGGCCGCCATGCTCTACCAAGCCTACGGCCGCGGCGTGGGCTACATCGAGAAGTACGCGCCCGCCGAGATCGCGACGCCCGAGCACTTCGCCGTCAGCGACAAGGTGATCGGCCCGTCGGGCAAGTTGCCGGCCGCCCAGCTCGACTGCGAGCCGTGGATGGTCTTCAAGGACGCGAAGTACGGCAACGAGGCGGTCGAGTTCCTGAAATACTTCTATAAGGACGACAACTACATCCGCTACCTGCACACGGTCCCGATCCACCTGCTGCCGATCTTGAAGTCCACGTACCGGAACCCGAAGTACTCGGACCACCCGACGATCCGGAAGTGGCGTCCATGGGTGGACATGCAGGAGAAGTACTTCCGCAACGACTGGATCAAGCCGGTCCTCGTCACGCAGTGGGACGACATGCGGAAGCCCTACCTGCTTGAGGTCATGGGCTCCGGCATCCTCGTGGACATGGTGCTCGACTCGGTAAAGGGCATGCCCTCCGCCGAGGCGGCCGCCAAGGCGCAGAAGCGCGTCGAGGAGTTGCTCCAGAGCCAGGGCTATCTCAAGAAGTAACCCCCACGCCCGGGAGCGCCCGCGCCGGCGCCTCTCGCCGGCCGCGCTGGGGGTGCTCGGCGTGGCGCCGGCGCTGGTGCTCGTCGCCGCGCTCATCGTCTATCCCGTCGCCTACTCCATCTGGCTGAGCCTGCTCGACAAGCACTCCTTCTTCCCGACGGAGCGCTGGGTCGGGCTCGGCAACTACGTCCGGATCGCCGGCGACGCCGAGTTCTGGGACAGCCTCTGGAAGGCCACGGTCTACGCCGCGGGCACCACCGCGCTGCAGCTCGTCTTCGGCGTCGCAGCAGCACTCGTCCTCCACGAGACCTTCCGCGGCCGCACGCTCGTGCGCGGGCTCGTGCTCTTCCCCTACATGATCCCGACGATCGTCGCCGTGATCGTCTGGCGCTGGCTGCTCAACGAGACCTACGGCCTCGTGGACCATCTGCTGGTCGCGTGGCGCGTGGTGCGCGAGCCGATCGTGTGGCTCGGCACGGACCACGTCATGACGTCGCTGATCTTGATGAGCGTCTGGCAGTTCACGCCCTTCGTCGTCGTCAGCGTGCTGGCGCGGCTGCAGACGGTCCCGCCCGAGCTCTACGAGGCGGCGCGGGTCGACGGCGCCTCGGCGTGGGGCCGCTTCCGCTGGGTCACGCTGCCGCAGCTCCGCGCGGTGTTGTTCGTCGTCGTCTTGCTCCGCTCGATCTGGATGTTCACCAAGTTCGACACGGTGTGGCTCTGGGGCGAGGGCGCCGGCGCGGGCCGCGAGATCCGCACGCTGCCCGTCTACGCCTTCATGCGCACGTTCACGTACTACCAGGCGGGCTACGGCGCCGCGCTCGCCGTGATCATGCTCGGGCTGCTCATGGCGGCGACGGTGGCGTACTTCCGCCTCTTCTGGCGCGAGGAGGAGACGGCGTGAGGCGGCTCGCGCGGGCGGCGCTCTACGTGACTGCGCTGGTCCTCGCCCTGCAGGCGATCTTCCCGCTCCTCTGGATGCTCTCGACGTCGCTCAAGCCGCCGCGCGAGGTTCTGGCCACCCCGCCGAGCCTCGTGCCCGCCGCTCCCACGTTCGACAACTTCACCCGCCTGCTCTCCCAGACGGCGTTCGTCGCGTACTTCCGCAACAGCGTCGTGGTCGCCGGCCTCACCGTGCTCGTCACCACCATCGTCGGGGCCGTCGGCGCCTACAGCCTCACGCGCTTCCGCTTCCGGGGCCGCGAGTCGGTCGCGAAGCTGATCCTGTCGACGTACATGTTCGCCCCGATCCTGATCGTCATCCCGATCTACATCATGGCGCGCCGGCTCGGCATCGTGAACACGCACGCGGCGCTCGTGCTCTCGTACTCGTCCTTCTGCCTGCCGTTCGCGCTCTGGCTGCTCCGCACGTTCTTCCAGTCGATCCCGCTCGACCTCGAGGAGGCGGCGCTCGTCGACGGGGCCGGACGCCCGCGCGCAGTCGCGTACGTGGTCGTCCCGCTCGCGCTCCCGGGCGTGATCGCGACCGCCATCTTCACCTTCACGCTGGCGTGGAACGACTACGTCTTCACGCGCATCCTCATCGCCTCGGACGAGCTGAAGACGCTTCCCGTCGGCGTCCAGGACCTCTTCGCCGCCGCCGTCGTGGACTGGGGACTGGTCATGGCGGCGGGCGTGCTCATCACGATTCCGGCGCTCGCCTTCTTCATGGCCGTTCAGCGACACCTCGTCGCGGGCTGGGGCAGCGGGGGTCTGAAGGGCTGAGCCCTCCGGCTACTTCGGCGCGGCGAGCTCCCGGGAGAGCGCGACGAGGCGCTCGAGCTTCGCGCGGGCCTCGCCCCGGTCGATGGACTGGGCGGCGAGCCCGACGCCTTCCTTGAGGTCGCGCGCCTTGGCGCCCGCGACCAACGCCGCCGCGGCGTTCATCAGCACGATCTCGCGCCGCGGACCCGGCTCGCCGTCGAGGATCGCGCGGATGATCTGGGCGTTCTGCTCACGATCGCCGCCCCGGAGGTCGCCGATCGCGCAGCGCGGCAGCCCGAAGTCCTCCGGGCGCACCGTGAACGTGCGCACCACGCCCTCGCGCACCTCGCTCACGCGGCTCTCGCCGGTGTTGGAGATCTCGTCGAGGCCGTCGGCGCCGTGAACGACGAAGGCACGGAACGTGCCGAGCTCGGCCAGCACGCGCGCCAACGGCTCGGTGAGGGCCGGCGCGTAGACGCCGATCACCTGCGCGTTGGCGCCGGCGGGATTCGTGAGCGGGCCCAGCATGTTGAAGACCGTCCGGACACCCATCTCGCGCCGCGCGGGCATCACGTGCTTCATCGCCGTGTGCAGCAGCGGCGCGTAGAGAAACCCGATCCCGGCCTCGTCCACGCAGCGGCCGACCTGCTGGGGCGTGAGCTCGAGGTTGATGCCGAGGGTCTCGACGACATCGGCGGAGCCGCAGAGCGAGGACACCGAGCGGTTGCCGTGCTTCGCGACGCGCAGCCCGGTGCCGGCCACGACGAACGCCGTCGCGGTCGAAACGTTGAAGGTGCCGGTGGCGTCCCCGCCGGTGCCGCACGTGTCGATCAGCATCTCGCGGTCGGTGCCGGTCAGCGCGGCCACCTCGGCCGCGCGCGCGCCGATGCGCACGACCTTCTGGCGCATGACCTGGGCGAAGCCGATCAGCTCCTCGACGGTCTCGCCTTTCATGCGGAGCGCCGTGAGAAAGGCGGCGATCTGCGCGTTCGTCGCCGCCCCGCTCATGATCGCGTCCATCGCGGCGGCCGCCTCGATCCGCGTGAGGTCGCGGCGCTCGACGAGCGTCTTGAGCGCTTCCGTGATGATCGGGCTCGTCATGGAGCGCCTAGTATACCGCGCGGCTGCGCGCGCCTTGACAGGGTGGAGACCCGCGCCTAGAGTCCGCCTGCAACACCCCGATCCTAGAACGCCCGGTTGAGAAGGGAGCGCGCGATGCCGACCTACATCCTATTGACCAAGCTGACCGAGAGCGGGCGCAGGACCGTCAAGAAGAAGCCCAACCGGACGAAGGAGGTCAACCGCGAGATCGAGCAGATGGGCGGCAAGGTCGTCGCCCAGTACGCGGTGCTCGGCCCGTACGACTACGTCAACGTCGTGGAGGCGCCGAACAACGAGACCATCGCGCGGATCTCCATGGAGCTCGGCTCGCGCGGCACGACGGAGATCATGACCCTCGCGGCCGTGAACCTGCCGGGCTAGGAGGTTTCCCGTGCGCGGCGTCGTCTTCCTCGGCAACCGGAAGCTTGAGCTCCGCGACTTCCCCGATCCCGCCCCGGGTCCGGGCGAGGTCGTCCTCGCGATCAAGGCCTCGGGAATGTGCGGAAGCGATCTGCACCCCTACCGCGCCGCGGGCAACGCCGCGGCCGCGCTCGGCCTCGGCGGCGGCGGCCCGGTGATCGCGGGCCACGAGCCGTGCGGGGTCGTCGCGGCCGTCGGTCCGGGCGCGCCGCCGGAGCTGGCGCAGGTCGGCGCGCGCGTGATGAACCACCACTACAAGGGCTGCGGCCGCTGCAAGCACTGCCGCGTCGGCTGGTCGCAGCTCTGCCCCAACGGCTTCGTCGTCTACGGCATGACCGGCCACGGCGCCCACGCGCCGTTCATGAGGGTCCCGGCCTCCACGCTCGTGCCGCTGCCCGACGAGCTGTCGTTCGAGGAAGGCGCGGCGATCTCGTGCGGGACCGGCACCGCCTACGGCGCGCTGAAGCGCCTCGATGTCTCCGGGCGCGACACCCTGGCCGTCTTCGGCCAGGGGCCCGTGGGACTCAGCGCCACGCTGCTCGGCGTCGCGATGGGCGCGCGCGTCGTCGCGCTCGACATCTCGCCCGAGCGGCTGGCGCTCGCGCGTGAGTTCGGCGCCGCGGAGGTGATCAACTCGAAGGAGACCGATCCGATCGCCGCGCTGAAGCAGCTCACCCACGGCGAGGGCGTCGAAGTTGCGCTCGACTGCACCGGCGCCGCGGCGGCGCGTCAGGCGGCGGTGCGGAGCGCGGCCACGTGGGGGCGCGTCGGCTTCGTCGGCGAGGGCGGCGAGACGACCTTCGACATCAGCAAGGACATGATCCG
>JBOHQB010000313.1:0-6985 GCA_050731995.1 Candidatus Rokuibacteriota bacterium | reverse complement strand
GCGCCATCTGGCGCGGCAGGCGCTGAGCGTGGCGCGCGCGCTCCGTCTGTCACCGCCCGTCGCGGTCTCGTGGGCGGGCTCGGTCGCCGGCGATCCGTGGTTCCGCGCGGGGCTCGTCCGTGCCGTGCGCCGTGCCGGGCTGCGCACGCGCTGGACGCCGCCGGCATTCGAGCCGGTGGACGCGGCCGCGCGTCTGGCCGCGCGGACGCTCGAGCCGGGGCGCCGCTGAGCCCGCAGCGGCGGCTCGTCGTGAGCGTCTGCCCGCGCGAGCCGGGCACGGTCGTGCTCGCCGTCGAGCGCGGCGGTCGCGCACGGCGGCTCGACGCCGCCGCCGCGCTCCGCGAGCTCTCGGCGCTGGTCGCGCGACGCGGTCTCGTCGATCGCGTGACCATTCGCGAAGCGTGCGCGGGTGGGTGCGGCGGACCTGGCCCGAACGTGAGCCTGACGATCCATCCGGTGCCGGCGCCCGGCGAGCGCGCGGACGGGGTCGCGATCGGCTGGCGGAGCTACGTCGCGTCGCTCGGAAGTCTCGCCTGCCTCGCGCGCGTCATCGACGAGAACCTGCCAGTGCCCACGCGAGCGGGCCCGTCGAGGCGACGACGACGCCGGCCGCGGTATTGACCCAGCCGGCCGTCGCCATCGCGAGGAGCGCGAGCAGCGCCGGAACGACGGCGACCGCGACGGCCCCCACGGTCCCCCCGGGAACGCGCCACGGCCGGGCCAGGCCGGGCTCGGCGCGCCGCAGCCGCAGAAACGCGGCCAGCTCGACGAGCAGCGCCAGTGAGTAGAGCCAGACGTTCAGCACGATCAGCTCCTTGAACGAGAACGCGGCGCATCCGGCGTAGACTGCGGCCGACACGAGCACGGCCGGCCACGGCGTGCCGAAGCGCGGATGGACCCGCGCAAACCCGCGCGGCAGCCGGCCGTCGCGCGCGAGCACGTACGGCAGGCGCGAGTTCGTCAGCAGGAGCGAGAGGAAGAGGCCGGCGGTCGACACCACCGCGCCGAGCGCGACGGCGTGTCCGAGCCACGGGCCGCCGAGCGCCGCGGCGAGCGTGGGCAGCGCGCCCGTCTGCCAGGCCTCGCGCGGCACGTCGGCGCTCGCGAGCGCGACGGCGACCGGCAGCACGTACGCGACCGCGATCGCGGGCAGCGACACGAGCAGCGCCACGCGGAAGGCCCGCTCGGGCGCGCGGGCCTCACCGAGGATCGTGGACGGCGTGTCCCAGCCCGAGTAGTTCCACATGACGACGGCGAGGCCGAGCCCGAGTCCCGAGGGGAGCGTCTGCGACGGAGCCAGGAAGGGGTGCCACGGAATCACCAGACCGGTGCCGGTCGCGAGCGTCACGACCCCGCTGACGACGAGCGCCGCGATCGGCGCCAGTGCGAGCGCAGCCAGCACGACCGCCGCGCGTCCCGTGGGCCTGACGCCCGCGAGGTTCAGCGCCGTCAGCGCCACGATGAACGCGAGCGCCAGTCCCCAGCGCTCGAGCGATGTCATCGCCGGGTGCCAGAAGCGCGCGTACTCCACGAACAGCGCCGGATACACGGCGACGTCCACGAACGAGTCGAGCCAGGACCACCAGCCGACCTGAAAGCCCCAGAATGGCCCGAAGGCGCGCGTGGTCCACGTGACGTAGCCGCCCTCGTCGGGCATCGCCGAGGCGAGCTCGGCCATCACGAGCGTGACGGGTAGGCTCCAGACGAGCGGCGTGAGCACGAGGAGGAGGAGCGTGAGCCCCGGGCCGAACTGCGGCACGGTGTCCTCGATGCCGTAGGGCCCCCCGCTCACGTTGAAGAACACAATCGCGGCGAGCGGCAGGAGGCCGAGCCCGCGCTGGAGGCCGGCGCTCCGTGGGCCGCCGCTCACTTCGCCGCGGCGATCAGGGCGGGCAGCTCCTTCAGCCACTCGTCGAGCGGCCGCGTCGACTCGACTGTGATCTCGAACTTGCCGCTCGGCAGCCGCCGGACTCGCCCGGGCGTGTCGGGGCCGAGCGGAATCACGAGCTGCTCCCGGTGGATGCCGAGCGGATCGGTCACCGCGAAGATCGCGTCGATCTCGCGCATCGTCACGACCTCAAGCGGCAACGCCGACCTCCGTCGCGCACTCGCGGATCTGCCGCCACGTCTCGTCCTCGACCGGCACGCCGCGCGCGCGCCGCTGCGCCTCCGTGCGCGCCTCGGGCTCGCCCGGGATCAGGATCTCCTCGGCGCCCTGCGCGAGCGGTGCCGAGCGGACGAATGCGAGCAGCTCGCCGACCTGGGTGTGGAAGGTCTCGGACGCCAGGAATTTCTTCGGGTCGAGACAGAGCATGAACACCCCGTTCTGCACGGGGCCTTTCTCGGGACGCGCGGGACCGGTGCCGGAGAGGATGCCGCCCAGGATCTCGACCGCGAGCGACAGCCCGTAGCCCTTGTGCTGCCCGGCCGCCAGGAGCGACCCCGGCGGATCCGCGTAGTACTCGCGCGGGTCGGTGGACGGCTCGCCGCGACCGTTGAGCATGATGCCGGGCGGCGCCGGCTCGCCGCGGTTGAACTTCACCTTGAGCTTGCCCTCGGCGACGACGCTCGTCGCGAAGTCGTGCGAGACGGCGATGGTGCCCTTCGGTCCCGGGATCGCGATCGCGTGTGGATTCGTGCCGAGCCTCCGCGCCGCGCCGCCCCACGGCGCGACGTTGAGCGCCATCGGCGCGCTCACCCAGAGCATGCCGATGAACCCCTCCGCCGCCGCGATCTCTGCGTAGTCGGCGAGGCGGCCCACGTGGTTCGTCTGCCTGAGCGTGACGGCGGCGAGCCCCTGCGCGCGCGCCTTGTCCACGGCGATCGCGATCCCGCGCCGCGCGACGACCTGGCCCAGCCCCTTGTCGCCGTCCAGGAGCGCGAGCACGGGTGTCTCCGAGACCGTGCGAATCACGGGCGTCGGGTTCACCTCGCCCGCCTTCAGCGCGCGGACGTAGTGCGGGATGCGGATGACGCCGTGCGAGTCGTGGCCGCGCAGGTTGGCCCGGACGAGCAGCGTCGCCGTCCACGCGGCGTCGTCCTTCGGCACGCGGTGGCCCGCGAAGATGTCGCGCGTGACGCGCTCGAGCGTGGCGGCGTCGATCGTCGGCATAGGGCGTTACACTACCCGACGCGATGGACGAAAGCGAGCGCCAACGGATCCGCCGGAGCGTCCCAGCGGGGCTCCTCGTGGGCATCACGGTCGCCGCGCTCCAGCTCTTCGGAGCTCTCGAGCCCCTCGAAGTGGCGGTCTACGACCGGCTCTTCGAATGGCGCGGCCCCCGCCCGCCGCGGACGCCGATCGTCATCGTATCCATCGACGAATCGTCGTTCGTCGAGCTCCGCCAGCAGTGGCCGTTCCCTCGCGCCCTGCACGCCGAGGTGATCTCGCGCCTCGCCGAGGGCAAGCCCCTCGCCATCGGCGTCGACCTGATCTTCGACGTTCCCTCGGGGCGCGGCCCGGCCGACGACGAGGCCCTCGGGGACGCGGTGAGGCTCGCCGGAAACGTCGTGCTCGCCGCCGCGCCGAAGGTCGAGGTCCAGGACTTCGTCAGGCGTGAGGTCCCGAACGTGCCGGTACCGGTGATCCGCATGCACGCGGCGGCGGTCGCGGCGACGAATTCCATTCCGGAGGAGGACGCCGCCATACGCCGCTTCCCGATCAGCGTGCCCATCGCCCAGAGGCCGGCACCTTCTTTCGACGTCGCCCTCTATCAGGTCGTCGCGAAGGCGGGATTGCCAGTGAAGCCGCTGCCGGCATCGAGGGAATACCTGATCAACTTTCGCGGGTGGCCCCGCACCTTCAAGTGGGTCCCGTACTACCGGGTCCTCCGGGGCGAGGTTCCGCCCTCGCTCTTCAAGGGCACGATCGTGCTGGTGGGCGCGACGACAAACCTGCTGCACGACGTGTTCCCGACCCCGTTCGCGCGCGGCGGCGACATGCCGGGGGTGGAGATCCACGCGAACGCGCTCGAGACCCTCGTGCTCGGCGACCGCATCCGCGACACGGGGAATGTCGTGGCGGCGCTCCTCGCGCTCGCCTGCGCGACGTTCGTCGCCGGCGTCGTCGCGTGGATGCCCCGCCGAGCGCCGACCTCGGCCGCGGCGCTGCTCGTGGCCACGTGGGCCGTCGCGTGCGCGGCCTTCGCCCTGCTGGACGTCTGGCTTCGGGTTGCCGGGCCCACGCTCGCGATCGTCCTCGGACTCCTCGCCGCTATCGTCGGCGCGACCGCGAGGCCGCGGACGCGCATCGGTTAGAATCAAGCCTCCGTGACCGACGCGCCCCTGACCGGCCTCACCGTCCTCGATTTCACGCGCGTGCTCGCCGGCCCCTGGGCGACGCGGCTCCTCGCCGACCTCGGCGCGCGCGTCATCAAGATCGAGCGCCCGGGCGAAGGCGACGACACGCGACGCGGCTACGTGCAGCTCGAGGAGGGGCGCGCCGATCAGGCGGCGTACTTCGTTCGTGTCAACGCGGGCAAGCTCTCGGTCGCGGTGGACATCGCCCATCCGCGCGGCCGGGAGGTCGTGCTGGATCTCGCGCGCGTCGCCGACGTCGCGATCGAGAACTTCGTGCCCGGCGTCACCGCGCGCAACGGGTGCGACCACCAGGCACTCGCCGCCGTCAAGCCCGACATCGTCTACTGCTCGATCTCGGGCTTTGGCCAGACCGGGCCGCTCTCCGGCCAGCCGGCCTTCGCCCAGATCATCCACGCGATCTCGGGTCTGACGCACCTCGAGCAGGCGGACGACCCGGAGCCGCGCATCGCGTATCTGCAGGCGGCCGACGTCCTCGCGGGCACGCACGCCTTCGGCGCGATCATGGCAGCGCTCTGGCGGCGCGAGCGCACCGGACGGGGCGCGTATCTCGACGTCTCGATGCTCGAAGCGCTGATCGGCGCCGAGGACATCACCTACGGCGCTCTCCTCAACGGCGGCGCGCTGTATCGAGGACCGCGTGCCGGCATGATCCTCCACCAGCTCCGCGGGCACTGGTTCACCATGCAGACCGTCGGCTCGCCCCAGCTCTGGCCACGGCTGCTCCAGCTGATGGGGCGCCCCGAGCTGGCCGAGGATCCCCGCTTCGCGACGCCGATGGCGCGCCGCGAGCACTGGCCCGATCTTCGCGCGATCATCCGCGAGTTCCTCGACCGCTTCGAGTCGGTGGACGCCGCGCTGAAGACGCTGACGGCGGCGCGGATCCCGTGCGCGCCCGTGCTCTCACCCGCGGACGTCGTCGATCATCCGCACATGGCGGAGCGGGGTTTCTTCGCCGAGATCCCCCACCCGGCGCGGGGCAGCGTGCGCGTGAACGCGTCGCCGTATCATCTCGACGGTGAGCCCGTGCGTCCCGCCGGCGCCGCGCCCTACCGCCCCGGCGAGCACACGCGCGCCGTCCTCACGGACGTGCTGGGCTATCCGGGCGCGAAGATCGACGAGCTACTGAGCGCGGGAGCGATCGGCGCGGTCTGAGACGCCGAGCGCCTGCTCGGCGGCCGACTCACCGGAGTGGACGCAGTCGGCGATGCCGACGCCCTGGTAGGCGCCGCCCGCGAGATCGAGCCCCGGCAGCGACGTCGCCAGCCGCGCGATCATTCCCACGCGCGTGATGTGGCCGACGTGGTACTGCGGCATCGAGGCTGGCCAGCGCGCGACGCGCGCGAGCGTCGGGGCGGCCGTGACGCCGAGCATCTCCCGAAGCTCGTCGCGGACGCGCGTCACGAGCGCGTCGTCGTCGTCGCGAAGGATGTCGGCGTCGAGCGCTCCGCCGACGAAGCCCCGCAGCAGCACGTGACCCTCCGGCGCGCGGCCGGGATACTTCACGCTCGCGAACGTCATCGCCAGCAGCGCGCGGTGCTCGACTCGTGGGACGACGACGCCGAAGCCGTCGAGCGGATGCGGGACACCGGCGCGCCGATAGCCGAGCGTCACCGTCGCCGCCGACGCGTACGCGATCTCGCCGAGGAGTGTCGACAGCGACGGGTCCACGTACCGGAGGAGCCGCGCGGCGACGTGAGACTCGCAGGCGAGGATCACCCGGTCGGCGTCGAAGGCCGGGCCCTCCGCGGTCGCCACGCGCCACCCATGACCCATCCGCTGGAGTCCGTTCACGCGCTGCTTCAGCACGACGGACTGGACGGGCAGGCGCGCGGCGAGCGCCGACACCATCTCCTCCATGCCGCCGACGAGGGTGACGAAGAGCGACCAGCGCGCGCCGCTCGTCCCCGGCTGGGGCGCCGTGCGCGCCGCGCGCATGAGGCCGAGGATGATCGACCGCTCGCGCTTCTCGAGCTCGACGAAGCGGGGCATCGTCGCGCGCAGGCTCAGCTCTTCGGGGTCCGCGGTGTAGATGCCCGCGACGAGCGGCTGCGCCACGCGCTCGAGCGCCTGGCGGCCGAGGCGCCGGCGCACGAACGCGCCGAGGCTTTCGTCGTCATCCGCTCCGCGCGGCAACACGAGGTCGAGCGCCATCCGGAGCTTGCCCGGCCACGAGAAGAGCGACGACGCGAAGAACGGAGCGAGGCGGGTCGGCGCGAGCAGCTGGAAGCCGTCGGGCAGCGGGTGCAGCCGCCCGCGGAACCAGACGAAGATCTTCCGGAAGCGGTCGTCGGTGCGGATGAGACGGTCTTCCAGCCCGAGCCGCCGGCACAAGGCGAGCGCCCACGGCTTCTCCGAGAGAAACGAGTCGGGCCCCGCCTCGACGACGAAGCCGTCGACGCGCTCGGTCGCGATCGTGCCGCCGAGCCGGTCGCGCGCCTCGATCAGCATCAGCTCGAGCGGCGAGCCGCGCTCGCGCGCGACTTCGACCGCCCGGTGAGCCGCAGCCAGTCCCGTGATCCCCCCGCCGACGACGACGAGCCTCATCGTGATCGGGGCGGCGCCCCGGCGTGGATGCGGACCAGGTCGGCGAGCATCGCGATGAAGGCCGGATGATCGTTGACCGCCGCCGCGCGGTGGAGCGCGAGGCCGGCGGCCGTCGCGAACG
>JBOHQB010000312.1:0-7254 GCA_050731995.1 Candidatus Rokuibacteriota bacterium | reverse complement strand
GGTTGATCGCGTCGAAGAGGAAGCGGCTCATCCCCGGCAGGCCGAAGATCGTCTCGATGATGACCGTGCCGCCGATGATCTGCGGCACCTGGGTGCCGAGCAGCGTGACGACCGGGATGATCCCGTTCCGCAGGCTGTGCTTCATGATCACGGCGCTCTCGGAGAGCCCCTTGGCCCAGGCGGTGCGCACGTAGTCCTGTCGCAGCACCTCGAGCAGCATGCCGCGGGTGAGCCGCATCAGCGCCGCCGCGGCGGCGATGCCGAGAATGAGCGCGGGTATGAGCATCTGCCGCAGGTGCCCGAGAGGGTCCTGCGACAGCTCGACGAAGCCGGTGACGGGGCGCCAGCCCCACCAGATCGCGGGCAGCACGATCAGGAGCGTCGCGAGCCAGAACCCCGGCACCGAAAGCCCGAGGATGGCCGCGCTGCGCATGATCAGATCGGCGATGCTGTCCTGGCGCGCGGCCGCGAGCACGCCGACCGGGATGGCGATGAGCAGCGCGAAGGCGAGCGCGTACAACGCCAGCTCGAGCGTGATGGGGAGCCGCCGGCCGACCTCCTCGAGCACCGGGCGCTTCGTCCAGAGCGCCTCGCCGAGATCGCCGCGCACGACGTGGCCGAGCCACTCGAAGTACTGCACGTAGAGGGGCCGGTCGAGCCCGAGCTTGGCGCGCAATTCCTGAAGGTCCTTGGCGTACGCCTTCTCCTCCAGCATGAGCTGGACGACGTCGCCCGGGATGAGCCGCGGCAGCGTGAAGACGATCAGCGACGCGATCTGCAGCGACGGGATCGTGACGAGCAGCCGCTTCGCGAGATAGCGCCTCAGCATAGCTGGCCGACACGATCGAGCCCCAGGCTCGATCGCCCGGCACACGGGGGGGTCTGGGGGGCCATGTCGGGGCCCCCCAGGTTCATCATCGATCCAGCCACGCCGCCGCGAGTCGGCCGCCGTAGTCGAAGCCGAGGTTCGGGCCGTAGTTCTTGAGCGCGCCCTCCCAGACCGCGATGTAGACTCCCGACGGACCCTGCACGTAGTACTGCTGCTTGGCGAGGTACTTCTGGATGTCGAAGATGATCTCCCGTCGCTTCGCGGCGTCGAACGTCCGGCGCTGGCGAACCAGCATGTCGGCGACGACCGGATCGTTGATGTGGCTCTGGTTCTTGGTCTCGCCGGGGTAGTACTGGCCGAAGAGGAAGTTGTCGGGCTCGAGGAACGGCGTCTGCGGGCCGTACGTCATCGAGGGAAATTGACCGTAGAAGCACGTCGAGATGTAGGCGCCGTACTCCTTGGTGTCGAGCTTGGCGTCGATGCCGATGTCCTTGAGATATTTCAACACGAGCGCCGCCGCGTCCATCAGAACCGTGGAGCCATAGCCGTGGAAGCACACGCTGCTCTGGAAGCCGTTGGGATAGCCGGCCGCCGCCATGAGTCGTTTGGCTTCCTTGAGGTCGGGCTTGTAGTACTTCGCCTCCTCGCCGAGCTGGTCGATCGGGATCGACCACTCCTTGAGCGCTGCCGGGACAGGCGGGTTGATCACGCCCACGCCCTCCGCGACCGCGTCCAGGATGCCTTGCCGGTCCATCGCCAGCGACATCGCCTGGCGCACGCGGACGTCGCTGAAGGGCTTCTGGTCGGTGCGCATCGAAATGTGGCTCTGAACGTTGGCCGGGAACTCGCGCGTCTGGAGGTGTGGGCGCCTCTGCTTCAGATTGTCCTTGATCTGCACCCAGTCGGTTCGGTTGATCTGGCCCGGGAACTCCCAGCCGAGGTCGTACTTGCCCGCGAGGAAGGAGGCGATTCGGGAGGCGTTGTCCTCGTCCACGACCATCTCGACCCGGTCGATGTACGGCAGGCCGGGGACGAAGTAGCTCGGGTTGCGGACGAAGCTGAGCCCCTGGTTCGGCTTGTAGACATCCAGCATCCAGGGCCCCGTGCCGACCACCGACTCGGGCTTCTTGAGATCTCCGAACTTCTCGACGCACTCCTTCGCGACGATGCAGACGGCCATGGGATTCGCCAGCATGTCGGGGAACCAGGCGAACGGCTCCTTGAGCGTGAACTTGACGGTGTACTTGTCCGTCGCCTCGACCTTGTCGACCGCCTTCAGCATGTACGCGTTTGCGTTGCCCTTCACCGTGAGGAACCGGTCCACCGTGTACACGACGTCGTCCGCCGTGAGCTCGCGCCCGTTCACCGGCGGCTTCGCCTGCCACTTCACACCCTTGCGGAGCTTGAAGACGTACGTCGTCTCGTTCGGCTGGCTCCACGACTCGGCGAGATCGCCCTCGAGCGGGAACGTGCCGGGCTGCATGGCCGGGCCGGCCTTGGGCTTGAGGAGTCGACTGTGGGTGAACGTGTACGGGATGTGAGTCTTGAAGGCGATCGTGAGCATCGGGTCGAAGTGCGGTGGATCCCACGTCCGGATCGTCAGCGTCCCCCGCGCTTGGGCGTCTGGGCGTGCGCAGCCGACGGGACGAGGGCGGCACCGGCGAACGCCGTGCCACCGAGCTTCATGAGTTCGCGACGGCTCAGGTCCATGACGTCCTCCTTAGGGAGTGCGCGCGAGCGTCGCGAGCACTTCGTCGAAGATGGCGAGCGTCTCGTCCACGTCCGCGTCGGTGTGGGCGAGCGACACGTAGATCTTGTTGACGGCTTTCACGACGTGACGGCGGACCAGCTCCTGGTTGAAGCGGACGACCTTCTGGCGGTCCGCGGTGAGCGTCGCGCGGTAGTCCACGATCTCATGGTCGGTGAAGACGATGTCGAACACCGGCGGCTCGCCGGACACCCGCGCCGCCAGGCCGTGCTTCGCGACGCCCGCCGCGAGTCCGTCGCGGAGCCGTCGTCCCGTCCGGAACAGCCGCTCGTACTGCCCGGGCTTGCGCAGCTCGGCGAGCGTGGCGAGTCCGGCGGCGGCGGCGATCGCGTTGCCGTTAAAGGTGCCCGCCTGCCAGACGTACTCGGGCGTGCCCTCTAGCGCGGCGTCGAAGTGGCGCATGATCGCGCTCGGTCCCGCCACGCACGCGAGCGGGAAGCCGCCCGCGACGACCTTGCCGTAGCAGGCGAGGTCCGGCACGACGCCGTAGTACTCCTGTGCGCCGCCGTACGCGAAGCGGAATCCGGTGACGATCTCGTCGAAAACCAGCGGCACCTCGTAGCGCTGCGTGGCCTTCCGGAGGCCCGCGAGGAAGCCCGGCGCCGGCACGATCGTCCGCTGGTACGGCTCGATGAGCACGGCAGCCAGCTCGTCGTGATGCACCGCGATCAATGCCTCGGCCGTCGCGAGATCGTTGTACGGCGCGATCAGCACCTCGCCCTCGAGCGCGTGCGGGACGCCGGCCGAGTCGGTCATGGGCGCCGGGAAGGCCTTCGGCGAGCGCGGCACGACGCTCATGAGCGCGTAGTCGTGGGTGCCGTGAAAGCCTCCCTCGAACTTCATGATCTTGTCCCGCTTCCGGAACGCGCGGGCGACGCGCAGCGCGAAAAACGTGGCCTCCGAGCCGCTCGACGTGTAGCGCACCTGCTCGGCGCACGGCACCGCGCGCACGATCTCCTCCGCGAGCTCGATCGCCGGCTCGTTGAGGAGGAAGTACGAGGTCCCGCGACGCATCTGTCGCTCCACAGCCTCGACGACCGCGGGGTGCGCGTGACCGAGCAGCATGGGGCCGGAGCCGAGGAGATAGTCGAGGTATCTGTGGCCGTCGAGGTCGTAGAGGTACGCGCCCCGGCCCTCGCGGACGACGAACTCGAGCCCCGGACCGCTCCGGTGGCTGCCCAGCACGCCGCCGGGGAGCACCTGCGCGGCGCGCCGGAGAAGATCGGCCTGATCACTCATTTTGATCACTGGTCACGCGTCGTTGTCCGTCGCGAGGAGCATGCGAGGTGGCGCGATTATAGTCAGCGTGCAACACCTGTCAAGAGCACGGCGGACCCCGCGAACGCGCCGCGCTTGAGATCCGCGAGCGCGCGGTTGGCGTCGGCCAGAGGGAACTCCGTCGTCGCCAGCCGCACGGGGATGCGGGCGGCCTCGGCGAGCAGCTCGGTGCCGTCGGCCCGCGTGTTCGCGGTCACCGACCGCACCTGACGCTCGTGGAACAGATGCCGCAGATAGTCGAGGGGCGGCGTCGGAGTCATGTAGATGCCCGCCAGAGAAACTGTGCCGCCCGGCTCGAGGTTCTCCAGAGCCACGGGGATGACTTCGCCGGCCGGCGCAAAGACGATGGTGCCGTGCGTCTTACGGGGCAAGGGCTCGCCCACCTCGCCCGCCCACGTCGCGCCGAGCTCGAGGGCGAGGCGCCGGCGCGTCGCTTCGCGCGTGCACACGTAGACCTCGCAGCCGCGGGCACGGGCGATCTGCAGCGTGACGTGGGCGGAGGAGCCGAAGCCGTAGATGCCGAGGCGACCGCCCGGCGGCACCTCGGCGCGCTCGAGCGCGCGATAGCCGATGATGCCGGCGCAGAGCAGCGGCGCCGCGGCGGCGTCGGAGAACGCTGCGGGGATCGCGTAGGCGAATGCCTCCGGGACGACGGCGTACTCGGCGAACCCGCCGTCGGCGTGGTAGCCGGTGAACACGATGTCGGGGCAGAGGTTCTCCCGGCCGGACGCGCAGAACTCGCAGGTCCCGCACGTGGCGCGGAGCCACGCGATGCCGACACGGTCGCCGATCGTGAAGCGCGCCGCACCCGCGCCGGCCGCCTCCACCCGCCCGACGACCTGGTGACCCGGCACGAGCGGCGAGCGGACGAGCGGCAGGTCGCCCTCGACCACGTGGAGATCCGTACGGCAGACGCCGCACGCGCCGGCGCGCACCAGCACCTCGCCGGCACGCGGCGCCGGGCACGGCATCTCTTCGAGCCGAAGGGGCGCGCGCGCGATCGGCGCCTGCTCCCGGAGAACCATCGCGCGCACGGCTAGCCAGTGGGGGGGTTGGGGGGCCATTTCCGGGCCCCCCAAGTCTTTTGAGAGCTTGCAGCAGCCGGTTGCCCGTCAGCTATCGGCACGGGCGATGACTTTGCGCGCCTGCGTCAGGTGGGGGGCGTCCACCATCTGTCCCTTGAACCGGAACGCGTAGACGCCGCGCCGCGCGTGCTCCTCGAACGCGGCGACGAGCTCGCGCGCCTCGTCCACCAGCGCCTTCGACGGCGTGAACGCGTCGTTGATCACCGGGATCTGGCTCGGATGGATCGAGATCTTACCGGTGAACCCCATCGCGACGCCGTCCTCGCACTCGCGCCGCAGACCCGCCAGGTCCGCGATGTCGGTGTAGACGGTGTCGAGCGCCTCGACGCCGGCCGCGGCGGCGGCGATCGCGCACATCGTCCGCGCGTGGCGCGGGATGTCGAGATAGCGTCCCTCGGCGTCGCGCACGCGCGGCAGCGCCATCGCCGCCGACAGGTCCTCGATCCCCCAGGAGATCGCCACGGTGCGCGGGCTCGCGGTAGCGATCTCGCGGATGTTGAGCAGCCCCTCCGGCGTCTCGGTCGCGATCAGGACGAGGCGCGTGGCGCCGTGCGCCAGGCCGTGACGATGCTCCAGGCCGTCGACAATCTCGGCGATCGCGCGCACGTCGGCCGCGGCGTTCGGCTTCGGCACGACGTAGCCGTGCGGGCGCCCGGCGATCGTCTCCTCCAGGTCGGCGCGGCCGAGCCCCGTCGCGAGCGGGTTCATCCGCACCCAGCGCTCGCGACCGCCCCAGTCGCGCCCGAGCCACTCCCTGACGATGGGCCGCGTGGCGGCTTTCTGATCCGGTGGCACCGCATCCTCCAGGTCGAGGATGAAACCGTCGGCTGACAGGCCGAGCGCCTTCTCGAGCATGCGGAGCTGGTTGCCCGGGACGAAGTGCAGCGACCGGCGGCGGCTCACCGGGCGGCGCGTTTCCGCATCATCGCGGCGCGGCGCGCGCGCATGACGAGCTCGCCGCGCTGGTTCTTCGCGCGGTGCTCGAAGATCACGATCCCCCACTCGGGCCGCGACTTCGACTCACGCTTGTCCACGACCTCGGTCTCGGAGTAGATCGTGTCACCGTGGAAGACGGGCTTCGGGAACTCGACCTTCTCGAAGCCGAGGTTGCCCACGGTCGTCCCGAGCGTCGTCTCGCCCACGGAGAGCCCGACGGCGATGCCGAGTGTCAGGACGCTGTTGACGATCGGCTTGCCGAACTCGGCCTTGGACGCTGCGTGGAAGTCGATATGCAGGGGCTGCGGGTTCATCGTCAGTGTGGAGAAAAAGACGTTGTCGGCCTCGGTGATCGTGCGCCCGGGCTCGTGCTGGAACGTCTGGCCGACTTCGAGCTCCTCGAAATATTTCCCCGCCATCGCCGCCTCGCGCGGCCGATGGTATAACATCCGGCACCACGATGGAATCCGCGTACGGGCGCGTCACGCCGCTCCACGACGCCTTCCTGACCGAGGTCGGGCCCGGCACGCCGGCGGGCGAGCTCTTCAGGCGTTACTGGCAGCCGGTCGGGGTCGCCTCGGAGCTCGGCGACGTGCCACACACCGTCCGCGTGCTCGGCGAGGACCTCGTGCTGTTCCGGGACGGCCGCGGGCGCGTGGGGCTCCTCGACGCGCACTGCTGCCATCGCGGCACCTCGCTCTATTACGGTCGGGTCGAGCCGGACGGCATCCGCTGCTGCTACCACGGCTGGCTCTACGCCGCCGACGGCCGCTGCCTGGACCAGCCGTGCGAGCCGCCCGACTCCACGTATAAAGAGAGGGTCCGCCAGCCCGGCTACCCGTGCCGCGAGCACCACGGCCTCGTCTTCGCGTACCTGGGCCCCGCCGACCGCGTGCCGGTCTTCCCGCGCTACGACATGATCGAGGCGGAGGACGGCGCGGTCGTCGCCGACGGCACCTCGTACGGCCTCGGCGGTGGCGAGATCCTCGACTGCAACTGGCTGCAGATCTACGAGAACGTGATGGACCCGTTCCACGTCGCGGTGCTGCACTCGACCTTCAGCGGCGGCCAGTTCTCTCGGGCGCTCGCCGCCCGGCCGACGGTCGGCTGGGAAGAGACCGAGCGCGGTGTGCGCAGCCTGCAAGATCGCACGCTCGAGGACGGTCGTTTCTACCGCCGCGTCACCGAGGTGCTCTTGCCGAACGTGCGCATCGTGCCGTCCGTCGCGGCGGGTACCTCGGACGAGGGCTTCGAGCGCGCACGGCACATCGGCTGGATCCTGCCGATCGACGACACCCACACGCGCATGTACTCGCTCCTTCGTGTGCCTGTCCGCGACGGCCGGCCCGTCCTGCCGC
>JBOHQB010000311.1:0-4720 GCA_050731995.1 Candidatus Rokuibacteriota bacterium | reverse complement strand
AGACCAGCGCGCCCCGCGCCGGCCTCGCCGTGGGCACGCATGACGCGCGCCATGACCTCCGTGAGCCGCGGGATGAGGCGCTCGACGTCGGCGGGCTGAAAGCGGCGCTCAGACACGGTCACGCGCGCCGAGCCCGTCCTCGACGAAGACGGCGTGGACGTCCTTGGGCCCGTGCACGCCCCGCGTGAGCGTGAGCTCGATGTCTGCCGTGCGGCTCGGGCCGGTGATGAAGGTGATCACGGCGCCCCGCGTCGGCGGCGCGACACGCTCGTGCCACGCCTCGAGGATCAGCCCGACCTGGGCCAGCGATTCCACAAGGGCGTCGCGGTCGAAGAGGGCGACGTGACACGCGGGCAGCAGCGAGGTCGAGCGGGGACGGCCCGCGCCCGAGACGAGCACGAGTGAGCCGCTCTCGGCCACGGCGAGGTCGGCCGACGTGAGACCGAGCTCGGCCGAGGCGATCGTCTCGCGGAGCCGGGCCCGCTCGGCCGCGTCCGGCGTCGCGGAGGGCATCGCGAGCGCCTCCAGGCCGCGCCCCGCGAGGGCGCCGACGAGGTCCCCGCCGAGCGCCTCGGCGTGCCAGGCCACGAGCCGCCGCATCCCCTGCGCCCGCGCCAGACCCGCGACCGCGTCGGGCACCTCGTCGAGGCGCCCGACGCGGTGAAAGACGCCGCCGACGCGCTCGAACTCGCGGCGGAACCGCTCGAGCGTCGCCGGCCAGCGCTCCCGGAGCTCGCGGCACAGGACCTCCACCTGCTCGGCGGCACGTGTGGGCCGCTCCGACGGCACCGCGGCAAACAGTGGCCGCGCGCGCGCCACCTCGCCGCGGATCCGCGCCAGGAACTCCGCGCGCGTCACGCAGAGTGCTCCAGCTCGGCCCAGCGCTCCCGGAACGTCCGCGCGGCCACCGCGGGCAGATCGCGCGTGCGCGTCCAGCGCCCGAAGACGAGCGGCAAACGGCGGATCGACCGCCCGCGTGCGAGCGGACGCTGAAGGACCCGCGCGATCGGCGCCGCCGCCCGATACAGGGCCGGCCGCACGATCAGCCACGCGAAGGCCCGGAACAACACGCGCTCCGGCCATGGCGCGAGCCCGGGCCGCGCCACGTCCTTGCGGAGCTCGATCAGCATCTTCGGAATGTCGATCCGCACCGGGCAGGCATCCGCGCACGCCCCGCAGAGCGACGAGGCGTGCGCGAGATCTCGCACCGAGCGCGAGCCGTTCAGCATCGCCGTGAGGAGAATCCCGATCGGTCCCGGGTACGTGTAGCCGTAGGCGTGGCCGCCGATCTGTCGGTAGACCGGGCACACGTTGAGGCACGCGCCGCACCGGAGACAGTAGAGCGATTCGCGCAGCGGGCCGGCGATCTGGGCGACCCGTCCGTTGTCGAGCAGCACCAGATGGAACTCCTCCGGCCCCTCGAGCTCGCCCGGTCGCCGCGGGCCGGCGACGAGCGTCGTGTACACGGACATCTTCTGGCCCGTCGCGCTCTTGGCCAGCACGCCGAGGAACACCATGAGGTCGGTCAGCGAGGGAATCACCTTCTCGACGCCCATCACGGCCACGTGCACGCGGGGCAGCGAGGTGACCATCCGCCCGTTCCCCTCGTTGGTCACGAGCACGACCGTCCCCGTCTCCGCAACGGCGAAGTTCGCGCCGGTGATCCCGAGGTCGGCGCGCAGGAACTTCTCGCGCAGCTCCTCTCGCGCGATCCCTGTCAGAGCCTCCGGGTCCGGCGCCGCCGGCCGGCCGAGCTCGCGCGTGAACAGCTCCGCCACCTGCCCCTTCGTCTTGTGGATCGCCGGCGCGATGATGTGCGAGGGGCGCTCGCCCGCGAGCTGGATGATGTACTCTCCGAGGTCGGTCTCCACGGGCGTCACGCCGCTCGCCGCGAGCGCCTCGTTCAGGTGGATCTCCTCCGTCGCCATCGACTTCGACTTGACCGCCATCCGCGCGCCCGTGCGCCGCGCGATGTCGAGCACGATCGCGCGCGCCTCCTCGGCGGTCGCGGCGTAGTGCACGTGCCCGCCCAGACGCTCCACGTTGTCGATGAGCCGCTCGAGCCAGTGGTCGAGCCGCTGGAGCGTCGCCTCCTTGATCGCGCGCGCCCGGTCGCGGAGCGCGTCGCCCTCCGGAAAGTCGCCGAAGGCCTCGCGGCGAAGGGTGATGAACTTGGTCGTGGCGATGTCCAGCGCCTCGCGCAGAAACGCGTCGCCGAGCGCGCGCGTCGCGCGTTCGCGGAGCGGAACGGCGGCCTCGGGCTCGCTCACGGCGCCAGCACCTCGGCCAGATGCAGGGCGCGCACCCGCGAGCCGCGGCGCTGGAGACCGCCGCGCATCTGCATGAGGCATCCGGCGTCGCAGGCGACGACGCACTCCGCTCCCGAGCGCTCGACGCTCGCCAGCTTGCGCTCGAGAATGGAGGTGGACACCTCGGGGAGCCGGACCGCGAACGAGCCCCCGAAGCCGCAGCACTCGTCCGCACCGTCGAGCTCGACGAACTCGACGCCGGGGAGCCGGCCGAGGATGGTCCGCGGGCTCTCGGACTCGGAGAGCCCCCGCAGCAGGTGGCACGAGTCATGGTAGGTCAGGCGCCCGCCGACGGCGGGGCGGAACTCGGTGCGTCCCAGCGCGCGCACGAGGAACTGCGACAGCTCGTACGTGCCCGCGGCGAGGCGCTCCGCCGCGGCGCGCGCCTCCCCCTCGAGCAGACCCGGGTACTCGTGCTTGACCATCCACGCGCACGAGCCCGACGGGACGACGACGTGCCCGGCGTCGCGGAAGACCTCGACCGTGCGCCGCGCCACCGCCGCCGCCTCAGCGTGGTAGCCCGAGTTGAAGAGCGGCAGGCCGCAGCAGGTCTGCCCGTCGGGGAAGTCCACCGCGACACCGAGCCCTCGCAAGAGTTGTACGATGGCGACACCCACCTCGGGATAGAACATGTCCCCGAGGCACGTGACCATGAGCGAGGCGCGCGTCGGGCCGCTCATGCGTGGGGCGGCGGCGGCGAGACGACAACGAGGAGGAGCAGCCGGGCGCCCGAATCGTTGACGACGCCGTGCGCGGCTCCGGCGGGCGCGACGATCGCCTCCCCGGCCTCGAGCGTTGACTCGGCCCCATCGAGCGCGAACCGGCCGCGCCCCTCGAGGACGACGTAGATCTTGTCCTGGTCGGCGTGCGTGTGGGCCTTCTGGCTCTGGCCCGGCTCGAGGCAATACAGATCGAGCTGCGTCCGGCTCGTCGTCGCCAGCGCGATCTTGGCCATCTTGTCGGCCTGGAACTTCGCGTGGTCGCGGATCCTGATCCTCACGTCCTCACCGCCCGCGCCACGAGCGAGACCGGGTGCACGACCTCGACGCCGAGCCCGCGCTCGCGCATCCCCTTGGCGATCTGGAGGAGACAGCCCGGGTTGCCCGCCACGACGGTGCCCGCGCCGGTCTCGACGATCCGGTCGACCTTGAGCGCGAGGAGCGCATCCGCCATCGCCGGCTCCTGGACATTGTAGACGCCGGCGCTGCCGCAGCAGAGGTCGCTGTCGGCGAGCTCAACCAGCGTGAGTCCCGGGATCCTCGCCAGCAGCCGGCGGGGCGCGGCGCGCACCTTCTGGCCGTGAGCCAGATGGCAGGCGTCGTGATAGGTCACCGTGAGCGGCAGCGGACCCAGCGGCAGCTCGGCGTCCGCCAGGAGCTCGGTCACGTCACGGGTGCGCGCGGCGAGCCGCGCGACTCCGGAAGCATCGAGCCAGTGCGGGTACTCGCGCATCGCGGCGCCGCAGCCCGCCGCGTTCGTGACGATCCACTCGAGATCCTCGGGGAACGCCGCCGCGAGCGCCCGGGCGCGCGCGCGATACGCGTCGGCGCGCCCGGCGTGCAGCTCGAGCGCCCCGCAGCACCCTTGCGCGCGCGGGATCACGACCTCCCAGCCGGCGAGCGCCAGGAGCCTGGCGGTGTCCCGGTGGACGTCGGGGTTGACGTGGCGCTGCACGCAGCCGAGGAGCAGTCCCACCCGGCCCCGCGCCCGGCCGCGCGCGGCAACGAACTCCGGCATCGGCGCCTCGTCGGGCACGTTGTCGAGCAGCGCGTCGAGCGCCGCCAGCCGGGGAAAGCGCCGCAGAACGCCCGCGCGCCGCACGACGCGCTGCAGGCCGGAGCGCCGGTAGAGACGCGCGCCACCAAGCGCCCACGCAACTCGCCCGGGATGCGGGAAGAGTCCGAGCAGCAGGGCCCCGAACGCGCGGGCCGGCACGGGGCGGCCCCGGCGCTCGATCTGCGCCCGGGCCGTCTCCAGCAGCCGGCCGAAGGGCACGCCTGCGGGGCACGCGGTCTCGCACGCGCGGCAGCCGAGACACAGGTCCATATGCCGCACGAACGTGTCGGTGATGTCGAGACGTCCCTCGGCGACGGCCCGGATCAGGTAGAGGCGGCCGCGCGGCGAGTCCATCTCCTCGCCCAGCACGCGATACGTCGGACACTGCGGCAGGCAGATGCCGCAGTGCACGCAGGAGCGGAGCGCGTTCAGGTCGGGCACATCCGAGCCGGTGAAGGCGCCGACCGTCACAGCCCACCCACAAAGCGGCCGGGGTTCAGCACGCCCAGCGGATCGAACTCCGCCTTGAGGGCCCGCATGACGGCGAGCGCGCCCGGCTCCACCGGCCCCCACGGGTCCACGAGCTCGCGCACCGCCCGGGGCGCCCGCTCGACCACGACCGCGCCGTCCGCGTC
>JBOHQB010000310.1:0-6285 GCA_050731995.1 Candidatus Rokuibacteriota bacterium | reverse complement strand
CTACGAGACGGCGGCGCGCGCGCTGGAGCTCGCCGCGCGCCACGCCTCGGGCGAGTCGCGCGTGCGCCTGCAGCTCGACCAGGCGCGGTGGCTGGGCCGAAGCGGGCAGCGCGGCCGCGCGATCGTCCTCTTTGCCCAGGTCGCGCGCTCGGGCACCGACGCGGACGCCGCGGAGGCACTCTACGAGCAGGCGCGGCTCCTCGACGACGGCGACCGCGGCGGCGAAGCCGCGCCGGTCTACCGGACACTCGCCGCGAGCCACCCGACGCGCGAGGTCGCCGCCGCCGCGCTATGGCGACTCGGCTGGCTCGCCTGGCTCGGCGGTGACGTCGTCGGCGCCGCGCGCGAGTGGGAGCGTCTGACCGACACGCCCGCCGGGCACGCGTACCGCCCGGCCGCGCTCTACTGGCGCGCCCGGGCGGTGGAGCAGGTGCAGGGACGCGATGCCGCCGCGCCGGTCTACGGCCGCGTGCTCGCCGAGGCGCCGCGCAGCTATTACGGTGTCCTCGCGGCGCGGCGGGCGCCGGCGCCCTCGGGGAGGCCGACACCGACGGCGGTCAGGCTGCCCGCCGAGCCGGCCGAGGCCGTCGGCGGCGATCCGGGCTGGGTACGCGTCGATCTGCTTCGGCGCGTCGGGCTCGTCGAGGACGCGCTTGCGGAGCTGGACGACGTCGTGCAGCGGTCCGTCGCGGATCCCGTGCGGCTCTACGGGCTGTCGAGCGCCTACGTGCAGGAGGAGCGCTATCACCTGGCACTCCGCGTCTTCCGCCGGCACCTGGCGGGGCTCGCCGTGACGGGCGATCCCGCGCTGCCGCGCGCGTTCTGGGAGATGCTCTACCCGCTGGGCTGGCGCGCCGAGATCGACGCGGCGGCGCGACGCGCCGGGCTTGACCCGTTCCTCGTCGCCGCGGTCGTGCGCGAGGAGTCGAACTACTATCCGCGCGCGGTCTCGCGCGCGGGGGCGCGCGGGCTGATGCAGCTCATGCCCGCGACGGCGCAGCCGATGGCCGAGGTGCGCGGCTGGCCCTTCGGTGGCGGCACGCTGCTCGATGATCCACGCGCCAATCTCGAGATGGGGACGGTCTTTCTCGCGGGCCTCCTCCGCGAGTTCAGCGACCCGCGCCTGGCGCTCGCTGCCTACAACGCGGGGCCCAAGCGCGCGCGGACGTGGTGGCAGGCGCGGCGCTCGAACGACCTCGACGCCTGGGTCGAGCAGATCCCATTCGACGAGACGCGCCAGTACGTCAAGCGCGTGCTGCTGTCGTGGGAGGAATACCGGCGCGTCTACGGAAACATGGGGGGCCCCGACATGGCCCCCCAACCCCCCCAGCGCTCGGAAGCGCCGCGGCGGAGCCGTGGCGCTCCTCGGTCTGCGCTCGCGGGTCCCGACATGGCCCGCCACTCGCAGGCTCGCCTCGGCCGTCCTTCACAGTGTCGCCTCGCCTTCGGCTGCGGCTCCGACTGAGGGGCGCCCGTGATGGGCGTGAGACGGCGAGTGATAGAGTAGCCGCATGCTGACGGTCGAAGAGGCGCTGGCGCAGATCCTCGGGTTCGTGCGCCCGCTCGAAACCGAGGCGATGGATGTCGTCGGCGCACTGGGCCGTGTGCTCGCCGAGGACGTCGTCTCCGGACGCGAGATTCCGCCGTGGCCCAACTCGTCGATGGACGGCTACGCCCTGCGTGCCGTCGACAGCGGCGCCGGCGCCGCGCTCCGCGTCGTCGAGCGCATCGCGGCGGGGCGCATGCCGACGCGGCGACTCGCCCCCGGCGAGGCGGCGCGCATCTTCACGGGCGCGCCGCTGCCGGAGGGTGCCGACGCCGTCGTGCCGCAGGAAGACGTGGACGCCGACGGGGACCGGGTCGCGCTGCGCGGGAGCGTCCCGTCCGGCGCGTACGTGCGGCGGGCAGGGGAGGACGTCCGGGTCGGCGACCGGGTACTCGAGGTTGGCCACGTGCTCGGCGCGGCGGAGGTCGGACTCCTGGCGACGCTCGGCCGGACCCAGGCGCGCGTCTACCGGCGACCGCGCGTCGCGATCCTGTCGACGGGCGACGAGATCGCGGACCTGGGCGCCACGCCGCGCGCGGGACAGATCCCGAACACCAACACCTACTCGCTCTGGGCCCAGGTGCTCGAGGCCGGCGGCGCTCCGCTGAGCCTCGGCGTGGCGCCCGACCGCCTCGACGCGATCGAGGAGCGCGTGCGTCGTGCGGCGGACGCCGACGTGATCGTCTCCTCCGCGGGCGTCTCCGTGGGCGACCACGACCACGTGCGCGACGCCCTCGAACGGGCGGGGGCCCGGCTCTACCTCTGGCGGGTGTCCATGCGGCCGGGCAAGCCCATCACGTTCGGCGCGCTCGGGCGGCGTCCCGTCTTCGGGCTGCCGGGCAACCCGGTGTCGGCGATGGTGACATTCGAGCTCTTCGTGCGTCCGGCGTTGCTCACGCTCGCCGGCCGTCAGCGCGTCGCGCGTGCGAGGCTGGTCTGTCGGGCGCTGGAGCGTATCGACAACCCGGGATCGCGGCGGGGCTATCTGCGCGTGACGCTCTCCCGGGTCAACGGCGGATTCGGCGCTCGCCTCACCGGAGAGCAGGGCTCCGCCATCCTTCGCTCGATGGTGCTGGCCGACGGTCTGGCGGTCGTGCCCGGGAATACGACGGTCGAGCCGGGCAAAGAGGTGGAAGTGATTCTGCTCCGGGCACTTGAGCTCATCGCGATGTGACGTTGGTCGAGATCACCGCCGGCGATTGACTTGACGAAGCGGCGCGTGCTACGGTTCAGCGCGAATGATCCGAATCCTCGGGCTCGCGCTGGCGGCGCTCGTGGCTACGGGATGCGCGACGCGAGCTTCCTTCTACCGGGTCCAGGACGACGTCAACACCCTCCGCTCCGATGTGACCGCGCTCCGCGACGTTCAGGGGCTGACCACCAAGGAAGTCGCGCGTACCCAGGCCGATCTCCGCACGCTCCAGACCCAGGTCGCCGAGATGCGCACGAAGGTCAGCGAGACGACGACGGAGGTCGAGCGGCTCCGCGCGCGCGTCAGCGTCGGCGAAGAGGAGCTTCGCAGAGCGCGCGAGGCCGCGCTGACTCCGGCTCCCCAGCCCGCGCCGCCGCCGGCGCCCGTCGTGGCCGTTCCGGCGGAACCGCGGCCTCCGATGCCCTCGGTCCGCGTGGCGACGCCCGAGAGTGCCTACAATGCGGCGCTGGCGATGTTCCGCGCGGGCGAGCATGGCCAGGCCGTGCTCGACTTCCTCGACTTCATCGCGAGATACCCGAAGCACCCGCTCGTGGCAAATGCGCAGTACTGGATCGGCGAGGCGTACTATCTCCAGCGCGACTACCGCCAGGCGATCGTGGAGTTCCAGAAGGTTCCCGAGGTCGGCCCGCGCCCCGCCAAGGCGGCGGACGCGCTCCTGAAGATCGGCCTGTCGTACCAGGGCCTCCGCGATTCCGCCAGCGCGCGCCGGACATGGCAGCGTCTGGTGGGCGAGTATCCGTCCTCCGAAGCCGCGACGCGGGCACGCGGGTTCCTCGGGTCCGGCTCGACCGCCACGCGCTGAATCGGCGTATCCGTTCCGGGGCGTTGACGCCGCGGGGCGGCCCGTTATACTCCGCTCCCTCCGACGATGCGGGCTCCCGACTTGCTCAGACCGGAGGATCCCGGCTATCCCCCGTTGCTTGCCGCGATCGCGTCCCCGCCGGCTCTGTGGGTGCGCGGCGCGCTCGAGCCCGGTGACGCGCTGGCGGTCGCGATCGTCGGCTCGCGACGCCCGACTCCGTATGGCCTGCGCGTGGCGGAAGGTCTGGCCGCCGAACTGGCCGCGCGGGGCGTGACGATCGTCAGCGGCTTCGCGCGCGGCATCGACTCCGCGGCGCACCGTGGCGCCCTGGGCGCCGGCGGACGAACGCTCGCCGTGCTCGGCCACGGCGTGGACATCGTCTATCCGCCGGAGAACCGGGAGCTGGCGCGGGAGGTCGAGGCGAGGGGCGCGCTCCTCAGCCAGTTTGCGCCGGGCACGCCGCCGTTGTCCTACCACTTCCCGATCCGAAACCGCACGCTGGCGGGCCTGGCGCTGGGCGTCGTCGTGGTCGAGGCCGCTGAGCGTAGCGGGGCGCTGATCACGGCTGGCTTTGCGGGAGACCATGGCCGGGAAGTGTTTGCAATTCCTGGCAAAATCACCTCCGAGCAGAGCCAGGGGACGAACAGGCTCCTGCAGGACGGTGCTAAACTGGTGATTCATTGGACAGACGTCGTGCAAGAATTACCGGCACCATGGCGCCGGGCGGTGAGGCTGGAGACGGCGCCTACCGCGGCGGCCGGTCCGGCGCCGGGCAGTGACGAGGACCGGATGCTCGGCCTCTTGACGATGGACGAGGCGCAGCACATCGAGCGGCTCATCGCTCGGACGGAGATGGGCGCCGGGCGGGTCGGGGCGATCCTGACGAGCCTGGAGCTGGGTGGGTGGGCCCGCCAGCTCCCGGGGCAGCGCTGGGTCCGGACGTCCGTGACGAGGAGAGCGTAAGTGGCGAAGCGGTCGCTGGTGGTGGTGGAGTCGCCCACCAAGGTCAAGACGATCCAGAAGTATCTGCCGCCGGGGTTCGTGGTGAAGGCGTCGATGGGCCACGTCCGCGATCTGCCGAAGTCCCAGCTCGGCGTCGACCCCAAGAAGAACTTCAAGCCGAAGTACGTGGTGACGCCGTCCAAGAAGAAGATCCTCGAGGAGCTCAAGCGCGCGGCCGAGAAGGCCGACACCCTCTACGTCGCGACCGACCCGGACCGGGAGGGGGAGGCGATCGGCTGGCACCTGGCGCAGGAGCTGCCGTTCGACAAGAAGGACATCCACCGGATCACGTTCAATGAGATCACCGAGCGCGCGGTGAAGGCGGCCTTCGCCAAGCCGGGCAAGATCGATCTCCGCAAGGTCGACGCCCAGCAGGCGCGCCGCATCCTCGACCGGCTCGTCGGCTACAGCCTCTCGCCGCTCCTCTGGGACAAGATTCGCCGGGGCCTCTCCGCCGGGCGGGTACAGTCGGTCGCGGTGAAGCTCATCGTCGAGCGCGAGCGCGCGATCCAGCGCCACGTCGCCGAGGAGTACTGGTCGCTCCACGCCCGTCTGGGCGCGAGACGGCCGCCGGAGTTCACGGCGAGCCTGCACGAGATCGACGGCCAGAAAGTCGTGCCGGCGAAGGACGGCCAGAAGGCCACGCTGTCGAGCGAGGAGGCCACGCGTGCCGTGATGGCGTCGCTCGACGGCGCGCGCTGGCTCGTGCGCTCGGTGACTCGCGGCGAGCGGCGGCGCAACCCCGCCCCGCCGTTCATCACCTCGACGCTGCAGCAAGAGGCGGGGCGCAAGCTCGGCTTCTCGGCGAAGAAGACGATGACGGTCGCCCAGCAGCTCTACGAAGGCATCGAGATGGGCGAGGAGGGCCCGGTCGGCCTCATCACCTATATGCGTACCGACTCGGTCCGCATCGCGCGGGAGGCGCAGGAAGAGGCGCGGGGCTGGGCCACCGATCGGCTCGGTCGCGAGTACGTGCCGGAGACGCCGCCCGTGTACAAGTCGCGCGGCTCGGCGCAGGAAGCGCACGAGGCGATCCGTCCGTCGGACGTCGCGCGCGACCCCCGGAGCCTGGCGCGCTTCCTCACCAAAGACCAGCAGGCACTCTATCGCCTGATCTGGGAGCGGTTCCTGGCCAGCCAGCTGATGCCGGCCGTCTACGATACCGTCGCCGCCGAGATCACGGCCGCACGGACCGTCTTTCGCGCGCAGGGCCAGACGCTCCGGTTCAAGGGCTTCACCGCGGTGTACGTCGAGAGCCGGGAGGAAGACGAGGCCGCCGCCGACGACGAGGCCGAGAGCGCGCTGCCCCCGCTCGAGGAGGGCGAGACGCTGCGCCTCGTCAATCTCGAGCCCAAGCAGCACTTCACCCAGCCGCCGCCGCGCTACACGGAGGCGTCGCTCATCAAGACCCTCGAGGAGCTGGGCATCGGCCGGCCGTCCACGTATGCCTCGATCCTGTCCACGATCATCAACGACCGGGGCTATGTGCGCCGCGAGCGGCGCACGCTCTTCGCGACGGAGCTCGGCATCGAAGTCACGGATCTCCTCGCGCCGTACTTCGAGGACATCATGGACGTGAAGTTCACGGCGCAGATGGAGGACCATCTCGACAAAGTCGAGGAGGGCGAGCGCAGTTGGGAGGACACGGTCCGGGAGTTCTACGAGCCCTTCAAGAAGGACCTCGCCGCGGCCAACAAGAAGATGCCGAACAAGAAGAAAGGT
>JBOHQB010000309.1:0-1776 GCA_050731995.1 Candidatus Rokuibacteriota bacterium | reverse complement strand
CCGTTGAACTCCGGCACGCCCTTCCAGAACATCGGCGTGTGCCAGTGCACGCACTCCTCGACGCTCACGGGCTGGACGATGGCGACATTCGTCTCGCCGAGGAACAGGTTCGGGAAGATGAGCGCGTGCGCGGGGCCCTCCATGATGCGCCGGCGGGCCAGCTCGGGCCCGTCGCGGCGCTCGATCGCCGCCACGAACCGCTCGACCGCCGGCCCAGACGCGTTGCCGAACCACTCGAACGGCTGCTCGTAGCCCGGCGACCAGTCGATCTCGATGTGGCCGTTGGACCAGTCGCGGACCACCGCCTTGATGGCCTTCTCCTCGCCGATCACGCGCTGATACTGCGACGAGCGGACGGTCTTGAAGAGCGAGCGGTGGACGAAGCCGAGATGGTAGCCGTCGCTGTCGTTCTCCGGGAGCGCCTTCCAGTTGGCGGCGCACCGGTGCTTGACCCAGCCCGCGCCGAGCTCGATCTCGCCGTCAGGCGAGAGGTCGCAGGAGCGGTCGATGAGTCGCGTGGCGGGCCCGAGGTGCTCCGCGAGGGTCGGTCCCGTGGGGCTGAAGCTCGCGAACACGAAGCCACGGTAGCTCGACACGCGCGCGACCGACTGCAGACCGTGCGCGCTCTTGTCGAACGACGCGTAGCCGCCCGGGTAGGGCACGCCGAGCAAGGTACCGTCCAGATCGTACGTCCAGCCGTGATACGGACAGGCGAACGTCCGCGCGCTGCCGCGCTCCGCCGCGCACAGCAGCGTCCCGCGATGCATGCACCGGTTGACGAAGACCGACACGCCCCCGTCCTTGCCACGCACCATGATGACCGGCTGCGTGCCGAGCTCGCGGGTGACGTAGTCGCCCGCGCGCGGGATCTCGCTCGCGTGCCCGACGAAGACCCATCCGCGCGAGAAGATCCGGTCCATCTCGTCGGCGAAGATGCGCGGATCGCTGTAGAGCGACACGTGGATCCGGTCGTCTTGAACGAGCGTCTTGTAGTCGATGGCGGGAACGGCTGGGATCGACATCGCCGGGCGGATTGTAGCAGACCCATCTCGACTTTCGGCGGCCGATGGCCTATCGTGTCGGAACCAATTCGCGGGAGGACCAGCCGATGAGCATCCAGCGTCACAACGCCGGACCCCGGATGAGCCAGGCCGTCGTCAACAACGGCACCGTGTACCTCGCGGCCATCGTGTCGGACGCGGCGACGGACGTGAAGGGCCAGGCCGCGGGCGTGCTGAAGAAGATCGACGACCTGCTGAAGGCGGCCGGCACCGACAAGTCGAAGCTCCTGTCGGCGACGATCTACCTCACCGACATCAAGAAGTGGGCCGAGATGAACACGGTCTGGGACGCGTGGGTGTCGCCGGGGAACACGCCGGCGCGCGCGACGGTTCAGGCGCAGCTGGCGGACCCGAAGTACCTGATCGAGATCATGGTCACCGCCGCGGTCTGACAACATATATGGGGGGCTCCGGGCGCCCCCCAAGCCCCCCGAACGTTCGGGGTCCCCCGGCGGAGCCGTGGTACCCCTCGACAACCGTAAGGAGAGAGCCATGGCGGACGCGGTCATCGTCTCGACGGCGCGCACGGGCATCGGCAAGGCCTACCGGGGCGCGCTGAACAACACGCACGGCGCCGAGCTCGCGGCGCACGTGATCCGCGCGGCGGTCGAGCGCGCGCGTGTCGAGCCGGGCGAGGTCGAGGACGCGATCCTGGGCTGCGCGCTCCCGGAAGGGTCGACGGGCCAAAACGTGGCGCGCGTCGCCGTCCTGCGCG
>JBOHQB010000308.1:0-7132 GCA_050731995.1 Candidatus Rokuibacteriota bacterium | reverse complement strand
GGTCCGTAGAGGTCGGCGTACTGCCGCCGCGGTATTCGGAGGCTCATGACCGCTGCTCCCAGTCCGCGAGGCGGGCCAGCGCCTGCTCCCTGCTCCCGCCCTGGGTGAGCGCGTTGAGGCCGAAGATCTTCCGCGCGCCCGCGAGCTCGACGAGCGTCACGCGCTTCTCGTCGCCGGGCTCGAAGCGCACCGCGGGGCCCGCCGGCACGTTGAGGCGCATGCCGAACGCCTGCGCGCGGTCGAACCGAAGTGCACGGTTCACCTCGAAAAAGTGGAAGTGGGATCCGATTTGGATCGGCCGGTCGCCCGTGTTCGCGACGGTCAGCTCGACCGTCCTGCGCCCTGCGTTGGCCACGATGTCGCCTTCGCCCAAGAGATACTCTCCCGGAATCACGTGGTTCCTCCCTCCAGCCACCGCGGGCTCAGCGGATCGGATGGTGGATCGTGACGAGCTTGGTGCCGTCGGGAAACGTCCCCTCCACCTGCACTTCGTCGATCATCTCGGGCACGCCCTCCATCACGTCGTCGCGCCTCAGGATCGAGAGGCCGGCCTCCATGAGCTCGGACACCGTCCGGCCGTCGCGGATGCCCTCGAGGATCTCGGCGGTGATGAGCGCGAGCGCTTCGGGATGGTTCAGCCTGAGCCCGCGGGCGCGGCGGCGGCGCGCCAGCTCGGCCGCGGTGAAGATGAGGAGCTTCTCCTGCTCCCGGGGGGTGAGGTGCATCGTCGAACCTCCACGCGAAGGATGTCAGACCGCCAGGTGCCGCCTGACCATCTCCACTTTCAGATCCCGCGTGGCGCCGGAGGCCACCACGGCGCCCTTGGCCATGATCACGTACTTGTCGGCGAGACGCTCGGCGAAGTCAAGATACTGCTCGACCAGCAGGACGGCCAGCCCGAGCTCGCGCTTGATCCGCCGGAGGGCCTCCTCGATCTCGAGGATGATCGACGGTTGGATGCCCTCCGTGGGCTCGTCAAGCATGAGGAGCTTCGGCTTGGTCAGGAGCGCGCGCCCGATCGCGAGCATCTGCTGCTCGCCGCCGGAGAGCACGCCCCCCTTGCGCGCGAGCAACGGCTTGAGCGCCGGGAACAGCTCGAGCGGCTCCTCGAGCGAGGTGGCGCGGCCGCAGCCGAGGAGCGCGATCCGCAAATTCTCCTCGACCGTGAGGTGGGGAAAGACCTCGCGCCCCTGCGGGACGTAGCCGATCCCGGCGCGCGCCCGCCGGTCGGGCGACCAGCCCGTGACGTCGGCCCCGCCGAAGCTCACGCGCCCGCGCCGCGCCGGGAGGAGCCCCATCGCGGTCTTGAGCAGCGTGGTCTTGCCGACGCCGTTGCGCCCCATGAGGCAGACGAGCTCGCCCGCCTCGACGTCCAGGTCCACGGCCCAGAGCACCTGCGACTCGCCGTAGGCGACGTCGAGCCCGCTAATGGACAGCATCGGCCGCCTCGCGCCGCCGCCCGAGATAGACCTCGAGGACGCGCGGATCGCCCTGCACCTGCTCCACCGGCCCCTCGCAGAGCACGGTGCCCTGGTGGAGCACGGTGACCCTGCGGGCGATCTGTCGGACGAACTCCATGTCGTGCTCGATGACGAGGACCGAACGGTCCGCGGCGATGCGCTCGAGCAGCGCCCCGGTGCGCGCCGTCTCCTCGTCGGTCATGCCGGCCACGGGCTCGTCCACGAGCAGGAGCTCGGGGTCCTGGGCGATGACCATCCCGATCTCGAGCCACTGCTTCTCGCCGTGCGAGAGCGCGCCGGCCTGCCAGCCCGCCTTGCCGGCGAGCTGGACGGCCTCGAGCGTCTGGGCGATGCGCCCGCGCTCCTCCTCGAGGTCGCGCTGGCGGAGAGCGGCGAAGACGCCCTTTGAGGCCCGCCGGAGCGAGAGCTCCACGTTGTCCCAGACCGTGAGGTTCACGAACACCGACGGCGTCTGGAACTTCCGCCCGACCCCGAGCTGCGCGATCTCGTTCTCGCGCAGCGGCAGGAGGTCCGTGCTGTGTCCGAAGATCACCCGCCCGCTCGCCGGCTTGACGCGCCCGGAGACGACGTCGAGCAGCGTCGTCTTGCCGGCGCCGTTCGGGCCGATCACGACGCGAAGCTCCCGGCGGTCCATGAAGAAATTCAGCTGGCGCAGCGCCGTGAAGCCGTCGAAGTCCACGGTGACGTTCTCGAGATAGATGATGCTGCCGGCCGTCGTGGTCATCGCGCCGCGTCCAGACGCTTCTCGCCGACCGGTTCATCGGCACCCCGCGTCGCGGGGCCACCCGACAGCCGGCGCCGCGGCCGGGTCAGGCGGCCGAGCGCGCCGACGATGCCGTCGGGGAAGAACAGGACCGCGCCCATGAACAGGCCGCCGAGGAAGAGGAGCCACAGGTCCGGGTAGCTGGTCGTCAGCCAGCTCTGGATCCAGTTGACGCCAAACGCCCCGATGACGGCCCCGTAGAGGGTGCCGCGCCCGCCCGCCGCCACCCACACCACCATCTCGATGGACGGCAGCACGCCGATCTTCGCCGGCGTGATGATCCCGACCTGGGGCGCGTAAAGGGCGCCCGCGACGCCCGCGAGCACCGCCGACACGACGAAAACGAACAGCTTGTACGCCGCCGGCGAATAGCCGGAGAAAAGCACGCGCGTCTCGCTGTCGCGGATCGCCACGAGCACCTTGCCGGCGCGCGTGAGTGTGATCCAGCGACACAGCACGTACGCGGCGATCAGGGCGAGCGCCGTGACCACGTAGAGCACGCGCTGGGTCTCCGGCCGGTTCAGCGGGTATCCGAAGACCGTCTTGAAGTCGGCGAGGCCGTTGGTGCCCCCCAGGTTCATCTCGTTCCGGTTGAACACGAGCCAGGCGCTGAGCGCCAGCGCCTGCGTGATGATCGAGAAATACACGCCGCGGATCCGGCTCCGGAACGCGAGATAGCCGAACGCGAGCGCGAAGAGCCCGGGCACGAGGACGATCGCGGCCAGCGTGAACACGCCGCTGTGGAAGGGCTTCCAGAACAGCGGCAGCGCGGTGACCTGGTTCCACACCATGAAGTCGGGCAGGACGCTCTGGTAGACGCTCTTCGCGCCGATCTCGAGCATGAGGTGCATGCCCATCGCGTAGGCGCCAAGACCGAAGAACACGCCGTGGCCGAGCGAGAGCACGCCCGCGTAGCCCCAGAGGAGGTCGAGGCCGAGGGCGAGGATCGCGTAGGTCAGGAATTTGCCGAAGAGATTCAGCGTGAAGTTCGACACCCCGAAGGACGAGCCCGCCGGCAGCGTGTTGCAGACCGGCAGGACGACCGTGAGAACGACCGCCGCGAGGCCGAGCGCGACCACCTCACGCCTCGGCATTGCGCCCCCGCGTCGCGAAGAGACCGGCCGGCCGCCGCTGGAGGAACACCATGACGGCGACGAGAATCGCGACCTTGCCGAAGACGGCGCCGAGCGCCGGCTCGATGCCCTTGGTCAGGCCGCCGAGTCCCGCCGAGGCGAGGATCGTTCCCGCGAGCTTGCCGACGCCGCCGGTGACGACGACCATGAACGAGTCCACGATGTAGTTCTGGCCGAGCGACGGCCCGACGTTGCCGATCTGGGTGAGGGCGCATCCGGCCAGGCCGGCGAGCCCGGCGCCGAAGGCGAAGGTGGTGGCGTCCACGACCCCGGCGCGCACGCCGAGGCACGCGCTCATCGCGCGGTTCTGGGTCACCGCGCGGATGCGGAGGCCGGCCCCGGTGCGAAAGAGGAGCCCGTACGTCGCGGCGACCGACACCGTCGCCAGCCCGATGATGAACACGCGGTTGTAGGGCAGCGTGAGCCCCGCCATCACGGGCACGCCGCCCGAGAGCCACGAGGGCGCGCTCACGTCGACGTTCGCCGCGCCGAACCAGAGGCGCAGCCCCTGCTGGATGATCAACGACGCGCCCCACGTCAGCAGCAGCGTTTCGAGCGGACGCCCGTAGAGGAACCGGATGACCCCCCGCTCGAGGACGAGCCCCACCGCGGCCGCGACGAGGAACGAGACGGGTAGCGCGACGAGGAAGTAGGCGTCGAAATGTGACGGCCACGCCGCGCGGAACCAGTTCTGCACGACGAACGTCGCGTAGGCGCCGAGCGCCATGAGCTCGCCGTGCGCCATGTTGATGACCCCCATCAGGCCGAACACGATCGCGAGCCCCAGCGCCATGAGCAGGAGGATCGAGGCGAGCGAGGCGCCCTGGAAGAGCGTCTCGACGGTCCGCGTCAGGAGGCCCCAGCGCTCGATCGCGCGGATCGCCTGCTCCGCCGCGCCGCGCTCGTCCGGTGAGGCGCCCGTGTCCGCCGCGAGCCGGCGGAGCGCGGGAACCGCGCTCTCCGAGTGGAGCCCGCCGAGCGTCCGCGCGGCCGCGACGCGCTGCTCGGAACTGCCGTGCGCGAGCCGGATCAGTCCGAGCGCCTCGGCGAGCGCGTGGCGGACCCAGCGGTCGCCCTCCTTCTCGAGCGCCGCCTCCACGACCGGGGCCGCGGCGGCCTCGGCCTGGTTGCCGAGCTTCACCGCGGCGCCGCGCCGGACACCGGGGTCGGGATCCGCGAGCTGCGCCTTCGTCTCGTCGGCGTCGAGGAACGGCTTGATGACGAGCCGCAGCCGCCGGTCGGCCGGCACCTCCTTGAGCCCGGCGAGCGGCACGGTGCCGAGCGGTTCGCGGTCGTAGGCGGTCGCGATGTCGATGACGTCCTGGTCGCCGCGGGTGGCCTTGGTGCCGCCCACGACCAGCTCGGTCTTGCCGGCGCGCGTGCGCGCGTAGACGCTGCCCTCGCGCAGCGCGCCGAGGAACTGGAGCCACTTGGGATCGCGCGTCTGGCCGAGGACGGTGACCGCGGCCTCGCGCGTGTCGGCATCCTCGCGCGTGAGGTCGGTGAGGGCGCGGGCGATCTCGGGGGCCGGCGCGGTCGGAGCCGCGTGGCCCGCCGCGACCGCGGCGAGCCACGCGACCAGCGAAAGGAGTGTGGCGAGACGGTAGCTCACGCCTTCTTCTGATAGGTCCCCTGGTGCTTGACCCAGTCGCAGCCCTTGTCCGGGCTCGTGTACTTGCTCCACGGCTCCGGCTCGACCAGACCCTTGGTGCGCGTGATGATCTTGAACTGCCCGTCCTTCAGGATTTCGCCGATGAGCACGGGGCGGTAGGTGTGGTGGTTGTGCTCGTGCATCTTGATCGTGCCGCTCGGCGCCGCGAAGGTCTGGCCGTAGACGGCCTTGCGGACGGGGTCGACGTCGAAGCTCTTGGCCTTCTCGACGGCCTGCTTCCAGATGTAGACGCCGAAGTAGGCCGCCTCCATCGGATCGTCGGTGACGCGCTTGTCGCCACCGGGAAGGTTGGCCTTCTTGGCGTAGGCCTTGAACGCGTTCACGAACTTCTTGTTGTTCGCGTTCTCGATCGACTGGAAGTAGTTCCAGGCGGCGAGGTGGCCGACCAGGACCGAGGTGTCCATGCCCCGCAGCTCGTCCTCCGCGACGCTGTACGCCATGATCGGCGCGTTTTCGGAGCGCAGACCCTGGTTGCCGAACTCCTTGTAGAAGGGCACGTTGGAATCGCCGTTGATCGTCGAGAGCACGCAGGCGCCGCCGCCGGACGAGAAGCGTTTGATCTTGCCGACGATCGTCTGATAATCCTGGTGGTTGAACGGCGTGTACTCCTCCTCGATGTTGGCAGCGGGCACGCCCTTGGCGACCAGGAACGCGCGGAGAATCTTGTTCGCGGTTCGCGGGAATACGTAGTCGGTGCCGAGCAGGTAGAACTTCTTGTAGGCGCCGCCCTCCTTGGACATCAGATACTCGGCACCGGGAATCAGCTGCTGGTTCGGTGTGGCGCCGGTGTAGAAGACGTTCTTGCTGCACTCCTCACCCTCGTACTGCACCGGGTAGAAGAGTAGGCCGTTGTTGTTCTCGAACACGGGCAGGACCGACTTCCGGCTGACCGACGTCCAGCAGCCGAACACGACCTTCACCTTCTCTTGCAGCAGGAGCTGCTTGGCCTTCTCCGCGAAGAGATCCCAGTTGGACGCGGGATCCACGACGGTGGGCGCGATCTTCTTGCCCAGCACGCCGCCCTTGGCGTTGATCTCCTCGACCGCCATCAGCACGACGTCCCGCAGCGACACTTCGCTGATGGCCATCGTGCCGGACAGCGAATGCAGGACGCCGATCTTGACCGTCTCCTGCGCCCTCAGCAGGTTGGGGAACCCGAGACCCGCGCCCAGCGCGGTCCCGGCCGCGAGCGAGCCCTTCATGAAGTCGCGACGTGAGCACTCGGCCATACCGTCTCCTTTCGATTCGGGTCGTTGGTTTCAATCGCGACATCGCTGGCGCGTGTCGGCGGACACCCCTGGCCGCGGACATCTCTGCTCTGAGCAAGGGTTGTACCGAGGCGTAGGTCTTTGTTTTCCGGGTCTTGCGACGCGCCCCCGGCAGGGGCGATGCCTAACGAGTAGGCAGATCGGGGCCGACTGACTCCACGACGAGCAGCGCCTTCGCGATCTCGACCATGGGCCGCCGGCTGTCCATGGCGGCCCGGCGGAGTCGCCGGAAGGCCTCGTCCTCGGTGAGGGCGAACCGGGCCATGAGCGTCCCCTTCGCCCGTTCGATGATCTTGCGTTCCTCGAGGGTCTGCCGGAGCCGCCGCGCCTCGCGGAAGCGCGCGATCGCCAGGTCGAGCGTGGGCGCCAGCTCACCGACGCGAAGCGGCTTGAGGAGATAGGCCATCACGCCCGCCTCGCGCGCGCGCTCCACCAGCCCCTCGTCCGTATGGCTGGTGAAGAGCACGATGGGGCAGTCGGCCGCGGTCGTCGCCGCCGCCCGCGCCGCGGTCACGCCGTCACCGTCGGGCAGGCCGACGGCGAAGACGGCGACATCCGGGCTCGTGCGCCTGAGCAGCGCCGGCGCGTCGCCCGCGCGCAACGCCTCCCCGACGACCTCACCGCCCGCGCCCCAGACCGCCGCGCGCAGGTCCGCGCGTGATCGCTCATGGTCGTCGACGATCGCGACCTGCCAGCGGACCCCGGGCCTCATGCAGGACAGGTCTGGCAAGGCTGATGCCACCGGCGAGCCCCGGAAAATCACGCGCTTGCCAGACCGGGCGCACGGGCCTGCCCAACGGGACGGCACCGCGGCG
>JBOHQB010000307.1:0-6688 GCA_050731995.1 Candidatus Rokuibacteriota bacterium | reverse complement strand
GGCGCCACGCCCGCCGCGCTCGCGCGATCCGCGACCCCCGCTGGCGCCACGCCCGCCGCGCTCGCGCTATTGGCAGTCTTTCGGGCCGCGCGCTTCCTGAACCACGCGCTGAATGTTTCGCGGTGGAACTTCGGCAGATTGCGCCGTTTGTGGATCCCCGCGACCGCCTGCATGAAGGCGCGGTGCACCGCCAGCTCGTTCAGCCAGTTCATGAGGGGCGCGGCCAGGCTGCCGAGCTTGCCGACGAGCTCGGTGTTGCCGAGCATCCGGTCCTGGAACGTCACGCCCTTCTTCCGCGCCTCGGCGGCACGGGCGCGCAGCATGAGCCGCGGGAAGTCGACCTCCCACCGGTGCGGCGGCGTGTACGGGCAGTGGTTGTAGCAGAGCTTGCACTGGTAGCAGAGGTCCACGACTTCCTTGACGTCGCCCGCGGGCAGCTTCTCGACGTTGCCGTCCACGGCGTTCACGTCGAGCCGGTCGAACAGGACCTTGAACGACGGGCAGAGCGGCAGACACCGCCGGCAGCCGCTGCAGATGTCGTAGACCCTCCGCAGCTCCCTGTCGACGCTGCCGAGCTCCCAGAACTCCGCCGATTTCAGGTCGAGGGACGCCATGAGTCTCGTCCAGCTTCGTGCCGGTCATGGCGGGCGGGTCGCGGTGACCCCGCGAGACCCGTGTAGTACGCGTCGCCTGAACCGCAAACCTCTGACCCCGACTTCGCGCATCGCAGCCAGCGTGGTCGAGCGGGGTCCCGCGGCCCGCCTGCCGCAGCCCGGTGGGGAAGCTAGATCGCCTCCGCGGGATCCTTGCCCGCGATCTGCGTGAGTCCCTTGTTGAACCGGCCGGCGTGCGACTTCTCGGCCTTCGCGAGCGTCTCGAACCACTCGGCGAGCTCCGAGAAGCCCTCCTCGCGCGCGGTCTTCGCCATGCCGGGGTACATCTGCGTGTACTCGTACGTCTCGCCGGCGACGGCGGATTTCAGATTCTTCTCGGTCTTGCCGATCGGCTCGCCGGTCACGGGATCGCCGACCTCCTTCAGGAAGTCTAGGTGGCCGAACGCGTGTCCGGTCTCCGCGTCCGCGGTGTCCTTGAAGAGGCCCGCCATGTCCGGGAAGCCCTCGATGTCCGCAACGCGCGCGAAGTAGAGATACCGGCGGTTCGCCTGGGACTCCCCCGCGAACGCCTCCTTCAGGTTCTCGAGGCTCTTGGTGCCCTTGAGGCTCTTGCCTGCCATGAGTCAGCTCCTCCTTCGTTTCGTGAGGGTTGTTCGACCGCCCGGCCGGCGGCACGCGCCGCAGCGGCCGTAGAACTCGGTCCGATGGTCCAGCACCTCAAAGCCGGTGTGCGCCGCCACCCGGGCGCGCACCGAGCGCTCGCGGCGCGCCGGCACGTCGTAGATCCGGCCGCACGCGAGGCAGGTGAAATGGTCGTGGGGCGCCATGTTGCCGTCGAAACGCATGCCGGCGGCGGCGGCGCGCTCGGCGAGGAAGCCCTGCGCGGCCAGCAGGCGGAGATTCCGGTGGACCGTCGCGAGGCTCACGCGCGGGAGCCGCCGCCGCACGCGCCGGAAGACGAACGCCGCGGTCGGGTGGGCGTCGGTGGCGCGGACGGCGTCGAGGATGAGCCGCCGCGGCTCCGTGAGGCGGAGCCCCCGCGCGCGCAGCGGATTCGTCAACTCCTGATTCGTCTGATCCTTTTTAGTAATCATTCTCAAAAAGACGAACGGAGTGTACCCGGCGGCCGCGAGCGTGTCAAGCGGCGGCGGTCGCTCTGGCGCGGCGCAGCCGGTTCCAGTAGACTATCCACCTCAGGAGGACCGTTCGAATGGCCCAGCCCCCCGGGCTCCGGATCAGTGGAGCCCGTCAGAACAACCTGAAGAACATCTCGCTCGAGATCCCCCACGACCGGCTCACCGTGGTCACCGGCGTCTCCGGCTCGGGCAAGTCCTCGCTGGCGTTCGACACGCTCTTCGCCGAAGGGCAGTGGCGATACATCGAGTCGCTGTCCACCTACGCGCGCATGTTCCTCGACCGCGTGGACCGGCCCGACGTGGACCGGATCGAGCAGATCCGGCCCGCGGTCGCGCTGCAGCAGAAGAACCCCGTCCGGACGGCGCGCTCGACCGTCGGCACCGCCACGGAGGTCTACGACTACCTGCGCCTCCTGTACGCGAAGATCGGCTGCGTCCACTGCCCCGCGTGCGGCGCCCCCGCGGCCTCGCACTCGCCCGACTCGATCGTGAGCGCGCTGCTCAGCGAGCACCCGGGCGCGCGCGCGCTCGTCGCCTTCCGCCTCTCCGTGCCCGCCGGGCTGCCGCCCGCCGAGCTCTGGGCCAGCCTCACCCGGCGCGGCTTCGCCCGCGTCCGCGTGAGCGGTGCGGTCCTCGATCTCGCCGCTCCGCCGCCCGCGGACTTCGGCGAGCAGAAAGAGCTGTCGGTCGTGCTCGATCGCGTCGTGCTCGAGTCGGCCCACCGGACGCGCATCGCCGAGTCGGTCGAAGCGGCGCTGCGCGAGGGCGGCGGCCAGGTCGAGGTCGAGGTGCTCGGCCACGGCAGCCGCGTCTTCACCGAGGACTACCGGTGCAGCGGGTGCGGGACCGTCCTCGCGCGACCCCAGCCGCTCCTCTTCTCGTTCAACCATCCGCTCGGCGCCTGCCCCGAGTGCAAGGGGTTCGGTAATATTTTGAAATACGACGAGGCGCGCGTCGTCCCCGACCGCACGCGCACGCTCGCCGAGGGCGCCGTGGAGCCGTGGACGCACCCGTCGGGAAAGCGGCATCAGCGCGAGCTCATGAAGGCCGCGCGGCGCCACCGGATCGACACCGACACGCCCTGGGAGAAGCTCCCCGAGAAGGCGCGCCGCCTCGTCTACGACGGCGAGGGCAACTTCCCAGGCATCACGGGCTTCTTCGAAGAGGTCGAGTCCTACCGCTACAAGCTCCACGTGCGCGTGTTCCTCTCGCGCTACCGGAGCCAGTCGCCCTGCCAGACGTGTCGCGGCGCGCGGCTCAAGCCGGAGGCGCTCGCCGTGCGCGTCGCCGGGCTCACGATCTCCGAGTTCACCGCGCTGACGATCGAGAGCGCCGCACGCCTGCTCGCCGACCTCAAGCTGACCGCGTGGGAGGCGGTGGTGGCGCGCGAGATCCTGCGCCAGCTCAACGCGAAGCTGACGTTCCTCTTGCGCGTCGGGCTGGGCTACCTCACGCTCGCGCGCCAGACGCGCACGCTCGCCGGGGGCGAGGCCCAGCGCATCAACCTGGCGAACCAGCTCGGCTCGCAGCTCGTAGGAACGCTCTACGTCCTCGACGAGCCGTCGATCGGGCTCCACGTGCGCGACACGATGCGGCTCGTGGACCTCTGCCGCGAGCTCGCGCAGGCGGGCAACACCGTCGTCGTCGTCGAGCACGATCGCGAGTTCATCGCCGCCGCGGACCACGTCGTCGAGCTGGGGCCGGGCTCGGGTGAGCGGGGCGGCGAGATCGTCTTCAGCGGCCCGCAGGGCGCGTTCCAGAAGGCGACGCGCTCCCTCACCGCCCGCTACGTGACGGGGCGGGAGTCGATCGCGGTGCCGCCCTTCCGCCGGAGCGGCCGGCGCCACCTCACGCTCCTCGGCGCGCGCGAGCACAACCTGAAGGACGTGACGCTCCGGATCCCGCTCCACACGCTCACCGTCGTCACGGGCGTCTCGGGCTCTGGCAAGTCCACGCTCGTGCACGACACGCTCTACCGCGCCGTCGCGCGGGCCTTCAAGGCCGAGTTCACGCCGCCGGGCGCGTACGACGCGCTGACGGGCATCGAGTACCTGAAGGGCGTCCGCCTCATCGACCAGGAGCCCATCGGGCGCACGCCCCGCTCCAACCCGATCACGTACGTGAAGGCGTTCGACGAGATCCGGAAGCTCTTCGCCGCCCTGCCGCGCGCGAAGGCGCTCGGCCTCGACGCGGGCGCCTTCTCGTTCAACGTGCCCGGCGGCCGCTGCGAGTCGTGCCAGGGCGACGGCTTCCAGAAGCTCGAGATGTACTTCTTCGAGGATGTGTACGTCTCCTGCCAGGAGTGCGAGGGACGCCGCTACCGCCCCGACGTCCTCGGCGTGAAGTACCGCGGCCGCGCGATCAGCGACGTGCTCCAGATGACCGTGGACGACGCCGTCGAATTCTTCGCCGCCCAGACGGCGCTGGCGCGGCGCCTGCGCGTCCTCCAGGACGTCGGCCTCGGCTACCTCAGGCTCGGGCAGCCGGCGACCACGCTCTCCGGCGGCGAGGCGCAGCGGCTCAAGATCGCGGCCGAGCTCGGCGCGCGCGTGTCGGGTGAGATGCTCTACATCATGGACGAGCCGACGACGGGCCTGCACCTCGACGACGTCAAGAAGCTCCTCGGCGTGCTGAACCGCCTCGTGGACGCGGCCAACACGATCGTCGTCGTCGAGCACCACCTCGACGTGATCAAGTCGGCGGACTGGGTCGTCGACCTCGGGCCGGAGGGCGGCGAGGACGGCGGCGACATCGTCGCGGAGGGCACGCCGGAGGCCGTCGCCCAGACGTCCGGCTCCTACACGGGCAAGTTCCTCGCCGAGGTCCTTCCGAAGCTCAACGGCAAAAATCGTTAGATTTCGCCGTCGGGGGGCGCCTCCGCGCCCGACGTTCGGGGAGTCAACCCGCTGAGAGTCTTTCGCGGCTGGATCATCGTCGGCGGGGCGTTCCTCGTTCTCTTCTCCGCCTACGGCGCGCAGTACTCCTTCGGCGTCTTCTTCTCGGCGCTCCTCGAGGAGTTTCACTGGAGCCGCGCGAGCCTCTCCGGCGCCTTCTCGCTCTACGCCGCCCTTTACTGCGTCTTCGGCTTCCCCGCGGGGCGGCTCACCGACCGCTGGGGGCCGCGTGTCGTGATCGCCGCGGGCGGGCTCTTCCTCGGCGCCGCGCTGGCAGGCATGTCGCTCGTGACCGCGCTCTGGCAGCCGTATGTCCTGTACGGCCTGGTCGCCGCGCTCGGCATGGGCACCGCGTACGTGCCGTGCAACACGACCGTCGTGAAGTGGTTCGTCGCGCGCCGGGGCCTCGCCGTCGGCGTGGCATCGAGCGGCGGAAGCGTCGGGACGTTCCTGCTGCCGCCCCTCGCCCAGCTCCTCGTGACGGCCGTCGGCTGGCGCACGGCCTACGTGGTCTTCGGCGTCGCCGTCTTCGTGGTCCTGAACCTCGTCGCGCGCGTGATGCGGCGCGATCCGGAGAGCGTCGGGCTCCACCCCGACGGCGCCCCGGCGCCCTTCGCCGCCGCCGGGGCCGGGGAGACCGCGTGGCCCCTCCGGCGCGCGATACGGACGCGCGCGTTCTGGATGATCGGCGCGACGTTCACCGCGACGTGGATCCCGGTGTTCATCCCCCTCGTTCACATCGTCCCGTTCACGCGCGATCTCGGCTATTCGCCCCTCACCGGTGCCTGGGTCGTGGGCACGCTCGGCGGCGGCGCCGTGGTCGGCCGGCTCGTCATGGGCGGCGTCTCGGACCGGATCGGACGCAAGCCCGCCGTCGGGATCGCGATGGCGCTGCAGGCGGTCGGCTTCCTCGGCTTCCTCCTGGCAGGGCACGGTCTCGCCGTGCTCTTCGGCGTCGCGCTCATCTTCGGCTACTCCTACGGCGCGATCTCGACGCTCTTCCCCGCGATCGTCGGCGACTTCTTCGGCCGCGGCCAGGCGGGCGCGATCGTCGGCTTTCTCTTCGCGGTGGCAGGCGGGATGGCGGGCTGGGGACCGCTCATCGCCGGCGCGATCTACGACGCGACCGGCGGCTACGGGCTCACGTGGGTCCTCTCCGCCGTCATGAATCTGGTGGCGCTCGTCCTGCTCGTCCTGTCGCAGCCGCCCCGGGTGGCGCTCGCGTGAGCGCGACACGGGCGATCGTCGTCAGCATTGACGGCCTCGCGGCCTTCTACTGGCGCGATCCCGCGGCGCGCATGCCGGGGCTGCGGGCGCTCGCCGAGCGTGGCGTCGCCGCCGGCCGCATGGAGACCGTGTTTCCGAGCACGACCTGGCCGACGCACGTCAGCCTCGTCACGGGCGTGGCGCCGGACCGCCACGGCGTGGTCGGCAACAGTATCCTGAATCGCGGGACCGGGGCGCGCGAGGACCTCACCGGCGATCCCGTCTACGACGCGCCGGATCTCCTGCGCGCGCGAACCGTCTACGACCTCGCCCATGCCGCCGGCCTCGCCACGGCGGCGATCGACTGGCCGGCGACGCGCAACTCGCCCTCGCTCGACTTCAACCTGCCATTCTTCAAGGACCAGCGGGTCTTCGAGACGCAGACCTCACGGGCCGTGTGGGCCGAGCTCGCGCGGCTCGGCTATCCGCTCGACCGTCAGGGCGAGTGGGCACAGCTCCCGAAGCGGTTCCTGAAGGACGCGATGGTGGCCGACCTCGCGAGCCACGTCTGGCGCCGCCACGCGCCCCGGCTGATGCTCGTCCACTTCCTGTGCGCGGACAGCTTCCAGCACCTCCACGGACCGCGCTCGGCGGAAGCCTACTGGGCGATCGACTACGTCGACGGCCTCATCGGGAAGCTCCTCGCCGCCCTGCCCGCCGATGAGCTGACCGAGCGCACGGCGCTGTTCGTCGTGTCGGACCACGGCTTCCTGCCCGTCGAGCGCGACGTGCGGATCAACGCGCGCCTCCGGCAGCTCGGGCTTCTGCGCGTCGACGC
>JBOHQB010000306.1:0-5774 GCA_050731995.1 Candidatus Rokuibacteriota bacterium | reverse complement strand
CCCACTCCGAGACGCCCTTGGCGCGCGCCGTGCGCACGTAATCCGCGCGGAGCACCTCGAGCACGGCCGAGCGCGTGAGCCGCGCGATCGAGGCCATGGCGAAGGCGCCGAGGGTGAGCGCCGGGAGCACCAGGTGCTTCCAGTCGCCGCGCCCGCTCGTCGGGAAGAGGTCGGCCTTGAGCGACAGAAGGAGGATGAGGAGGATCCCGATGAAGAAGGTCGGAGCCGACTGGCCGACGAGCGCCACCGCCATCGCGGTGTGGTCCACGAGCATGTTGCGGCGGACGGCCGAGAGGAGGCCGACGGGGACCGCGACGACGACGGCGAGGAGGAAGGCGGTCAGGCCGAGCTCGAGAGTGGCCCAGAGGTACCCGGCGACGACGCGCGACGCGGGCTCGCGGAAGTGGATCGAGCGGCCGAAGTCGCCGCGCAGCACGTTGCCGACGAACGTCGCGTACTGCAGGGGCAGGGGGCGGTCGAGGCCGAGCTCGGTGCGGACGCGGAAGATCTCGCTGTGCGGCGCGTCGGGCGGGAGCAGCAGCGGCACCGGGTCGCCGGAGAGGCGCATGACGACGAAGACGACCGTGGAGACGAGCCAGACGGCGATGAGGGCCCGGACGATCCGGGGACCAAGGAAGCCCGCGAGACCGAGAACCCCGCGCATCGTGGAGCGGCGGCCCGGAGCCCCGATGCGTCAGGACTCCGGGCCGCGGCACGCTCTCAGGCGCGGCGCATCTTGAAGGCGAAGCGGCGCACTTCGAACTGCTGGTTCGGGTTCGGGATCCAGTCCACGTACTTCTGCAGGCCGTAGTCCTCGTACGGCTGAATGATGACGATCCACGGATTGTGCTCGAGGAAGATCTTCGTCATCTCCTTGTACGCGCCGGCGCGGAACTTCTCGTCCACCGAGAAGCGTGCCGCCTCGCCGAGCTCGTCCCACTTCGCGTTACGCCAGTAGTCCTGGGGTCCTCCCGGCGCGAGCAGCCGCCACATCATGCCGTCGGGATCACCGAGCGTGGAGGTCGGGTCGGACCACCAGAGACCCTTGAAAGACTTGTCGCGGTTCTTCTGGGCGCGCACCGAGAACTCGACGATCTCGACCTTGGCGTTGACGCCCACGTCCTTCCACATCCCCTGGATCGCCTCGGACATGGGTTTGTCGTTGGCGGTGTAGCCCGAGGTCGTCTCGATGACGATCTCCTCGTTCTTGTACCCCGCCTTCTTGAGCCGCTCGCGCGCCTCCTTGGGGTTGTAGGCGAGCGGCGGCAGCGAGGCGTCGAAATGGTTGTCGCCCTTGGCGATGGGGCCGTTGGGCACGATGCCGCGGCTGCGCCAGAGCTCCTTGACGATCGCCTGGCGGTCGATCGCGAGCGACAGCGCCTGTTTCACGAGTGGATTGTCGAGCGGCGGCCGCTTGCTGTTGACCGCCAGCACGTACAGGCCGGCGTAGAGTGCGCTCTTGACCGTGGTGTTGCCCGTCGCGACGCGCTCGCCCTGGTCGGGCGGGAGCTGGGTGATGACGTCGACCTCGCCCTTGAGGAGCGCGGCGATGCGCGGCGCCATCTCGGGAATCGCGCGGAAGATCACACGGTCCACGTCGATCTTGCCGCCGAAGTAGTCGGGGTTCGCCTCCAGCACGACCTTGTCGTCCTTGGTCCACGACACGAAGCGTACGGGCCCCGTGCCGACGGGCTTGGCGTTGAACTCGTCCCCGCCGACCTTCTCGAGGTACTTCTTGGGCACGATCTGTCCGCCGTAGAAGGCCAGCCGCGCGCCGAGGAGCGGGTCCGGCTTCTTCGTATGGATCACGACCGTCGTCGGGTTGAGCACCTCGATCCGGTCGATCGTCGTGAAGACGGTGCTGACGCGCGTCTTGACGCTGGGGTCCCACGTCCGCTCGAGACTGAACTTGACGTCCTCGGCGGTGAAGGGGTCGCCGTTGTGCCACTTGACCCCCTGGCGGATCTTGAAGGTCCACTGGGTGTTGTCCTGCAGCTTCCACTCGGTGGCGAGCCCGGGGTGGAGCTTGCCGTCGGGATGGCGGCTGATCAGGTTGTCGAAGATGTTGAACGAGACGCGGATGTCGTTGGACGATGTGCTGAAATGCGGGTCGAACTTGGAAATATCGCCGCCCTGGGCGACGACCAGCTCGCGCTTCTGCGTCGTCTGCGCCTGCCCGGCTCCGCCCAGCGCCTGTGTGACAGCGCCGGCGGCGCCGATGGCTGCCGCGCCCTTGAGCACTTGCCTCCTGGTCAGCTCGCTCATACATGCCTCCCTGGACGGGTGGAGCCTCTGTGTGTGGGGCGCCTATTGTACAATCGCATCACCCATGCGCAAGACGGCTGATGTGATCGTGGTCGGCGGTGGCGTCAACGGCGCGAGCGCGGCGTTCCACCTCGCCTCGCTCGGAGCCCGCAACGTGCTCCTGGTCGAGCGGCGACATCTGGCTGCCGGTGCCACGGGCAAGTCTGGCTCGCTCGTGCGCATGCACTACACGAACGAGCCCGAGTCCCGCCTCGCCTTCGAGAGCCTCAAGGTCTTTCGAGATTTCCAGACGATCGTGGGCGGCGACTGCGGCTTCCGCCCGATCGGGTTCGTGCAGCTCGTGAAACAGGAGTACGCCGCCGCCCTCGCCCGGAACGTCGAGCGCCAGAAGCGGATTGGCATCGACACGCGCCAGCTCTCGCGCGCCGAGCTCGCGGCGCTGCTTCCCGGCGCGACGCTGGACGACGTGGGCGCGGCGGCGTGGGAGCCCGGCTCGGGCTACGCCGACCCGACCGCGACGGCCTTCGCCTTCGCCGCGGCGGCCGAGCGCCTCGGCGTCGAGGTTGTCACGCACTGCGCGGCGCGCCGGATCCTGGTCGAGCGCGGCCGCGTCACGGGTGTGGAGACCGAGCAGGGGACCGTGGGCTCGCCCGTGGTCGTGGCCGTGCCGGGCGCCTGGTCGACCGAGCTGACGGCGCCGCTCGGCCTCGACTTCCCGCTCACGCCCCACCGCGTCCAGATCGCGATCTACCGCTGGCCGAAGGACCTCACGCGGGGCCATCCGGTCGTGATCGACGCGGTCCACAAGTCGTGGCTCCGCCCGGAGGGGGAGGCCGCCACGCTCATCGGCGTCGAGCTCGGCGTCGGCCACGCCGATCCCGACAAGTTCGACGAGGGCGTGGACGCGGAATACGTGCCCTTCGCGCGCTCCAAGCTCGCCGCGCGCTTTCCCGTCTTCGCCGACGCGACGATGCGGGGCGGCTGGGCCGGGATGATCATGATGAGCGATGACGGCCGGCCGATCATCGACCGGATCCCGTCGATCGAGGGGCTCTGGGTGATGCTCGGCGACTCCGGCACGTCCTTCAAGACGTCGCCGGCGATCGGTCGGTCGCTCGCCGAGTGGGTCGTCGAGGGCAAGCCGCGGCTCGACCTGACGCCGTTCCGCTCCACGCGCTTCGCCGAGGGCAAGCCCTGGGTGGACGACGACAACTACGGCCGGGAACGCCTGACGATCTCGCGCTGAGCTCCCCATGACCCGGGCGGGTTTCACGATCGGTGTGTCGCTCGCGAGCCTGCCGTTCATCGTGCCGCACGTCCTCGAGGACTTCTCCCTCGGCATCGCCGGGCGCGTGGGTCTCCCGACCCCTGTCAGCGCGTTCCTGCTCGGCGGCTGGCTCGCGGCGCAGTCGCTGGGGCTCGCGTGGATCTCCGCCGGACGCCTCGCCGGATGGCGCCTCACGTTCGTGATCGCCCTCGTCTGGACCGTCGTCGCTGTCGCCGACCACGGGCCGGAGATCCTCGCCGGCCACTTTCGTGAGGGCGCGACTTCGGTGCTCTGGGTGCTCGGGCTCATCGTGACGCAGGCGACGGCTGCCGCGCTCGCCTGGACCGGGTGGCGGAGCGCGCGGGGCGCATGAGGCCCGTGACGAGCGGAGCCGACGTCGTCGTCGTCGGCGGAGGGCCCGCGGGGGCAACCGCCGCGTTGACCCTGGCGACTCAGGGCGTCGACGTCCTCGTCATCGACCGCAAGACCTTCCCGCGCGACAAGCCCTGCGGCGGCGGAATCCGACACTCCGTGCTCCGCCGTTTTCCCGCGCTCGCGGATCATCTGCGCGCGCGGGTGAGCCTGCACGAGATCCGCCGAGTGCGGATGGAGTCGCCCTCCGGCGCCTCGGCCCTCGCCGACGGCGAGGCGCCGCTCTATCTCACGATGCGACGCACCGAGTTCGACGCGGCGCTGCTCGACTTCGCGCGGGAGTGCGGCGCACGCGTGATCGAGGGCGCGCGCGTCGCCGACGTCGCGGCGGATGGCGCGGGCGCGACGGTGCGGTGCCTCGACGGACGCGAATTCGGCGCACGCATCGTCGTCGGCGCCGACGGCGTCAACAGCGTGGTGGCGCGCGCGGCGGGGCTCACGAGGGGATTCGCCGACGACCGGCTCGCCATCGACACGATGGAGGAGACGGCGCTCACCGAGCTCGCGACCGTGGATCCCGAGGAGATGTTCGTCGCCTACGGCTACCGCGGCTGGCAGGGCTACGGCTACGTCTTCCCGAAGCGGGATTGCGTGGATGCCGGCGTCGGCTTTCTCGTGTCGTTCTTCAAGGAGCACCTCGGCGGCACGCCGGCCGAGCACCACCGGAGGTTCCTCGAGGACGCGGCGGCGAAGGGCGTCGTCCGCGGCCGGTCGCATCCGGAGAACTTCAAGGCGTACCGGCTCCCGCTCGGCGGGCCGCTGGCGCGGACCCACGCGGGGCGTGTGGTCGTGTGCGGCGACGCCGGCGGCTTTGTCAACGCCTACACGGGTGAGGGGATCTACTACGCGATGGTGACCGGCGAGCACGCCGCGCGGGCCTCGACGCGGGCGCTCGAGCCCGGCGCCGACGTCGCCGCGACGCTTGCCGGGTACGAGACGCGCTGGCACACCGAGATCGGGCAGGAGCTGGCAGACTCCGTGCGGATCCAGCGACGGCTCTTCGCGGATCCCCGCCTCGCCGACTGGATCATCCGCGCCGCGTCGTCGGACCGGCGACTCTGCCGGCTCTTCGCGCGCGTGGCGCTCGGCGAGACGGACATCCGGCGCCACCGCTTCGAGCTGGCGTGGCGCTTCCTCCGCGCCGCGCTCCGGGGCCGCGTGCCGCTCGCCGCCGCGCTCTCCCGCTGACCGTCCGCGGCGCTACTTGTCCTTGATCGCCGCCTGAACCTTTTGTGCCATCTCCGGCGGAATCGTCGAGATCCCGTGTGCCGCCTTCGCGTGCTCGGCGCCCTTCGCCATCACCTCGGCGACGTCCTGACCCTCGACAACGAAGCCGCAGCCCGGCATCAGATCGCCACACTTCAGCACTTTCGCCATGGCTTCCTCCTTCGACGCGATGTTGGAGCCGCTCCACTCTAGTACAATCGCCCTCGATGCGCATCGTCGCGATCGGCGGCGGCCCGGCGGGCCTCTACTTCGCGATCCTCATGAAGAAGGCCGACCCCGTGCACGAGGTCCTCGTCCTCGAGCGCAACCGGCCCGACGACACCTTCGGCTTCGGCGTCGTCTTCTCTGACGCGACGCTCGAGAGCTTCGAGGCTGCTGATCCCGAGACGTACGGGGAGATCACCCGGGCGTTCGCCCACTGGGACGACATCGACATCCATTGCCACGGCCAGGTCCTGACCTCCACGGGCCACGGCTTCTCGGGCCTCTCGCGGCAGACGCTGCTCGACATCCTCCAGCGTCGGTGCGCGGCGCTCGGCGTCGAGACGCGGTTTCAGATCGAAGTGGACGACCTGGCGCCGTA